>JAFXEA010000197.1 GCA_017521065.1 Kiritimatiellia bacterium
GCACCTCAAAGCACTTGCTTCTTCAGGTGACAAATGCAAAACGAAATCGGGTGGGAACCTATTTGTATTTCGCTTAACCTGTCTATGGAGGTATTTTACCTCAACATCATAAAGCGGAGCTAAATCACTTGATAAAATAACCTGAACACCACGGATCGTAAGAATCCGCGAACGTATTGGAGCTTGTGGGGACAGACCCTGTTTGCTGCAATGAAAATTTTCAGTGGCTAGGCGGCGGTTTTGGGAGATATGGTTGCTTGAAGTGAAGGTTCCGAGTTTCTGATTTCTGGTTTCCAGTTGCAAAACCCGAAACCAGGAACCTGAATGTGGTTTGCATCGTCTTCGTGTACAACTACGGCTCGTCACTGGCTTCCATAAGTCTGTTGAAGGGTATGAGAAAGTCGATGAATCCATTTTCCTCGACTTCGGGGGAGAGTTTGCCGTCATACACCAGCGCCGTGCGGATGGATTTGCCCGAACCTATGCCAAGAAGAGAAACTTTTTTCTCGATTTCTTTTTCTATTGAAGCTTCTATACGATTGCATCGTTTGACCTCAATGACATATACGGACTTCGGCGTCTGAATTAAAAGGTCAATCTGCAGACCAGGGCAAGTGGCTGATTTTCGCCTTGCATATGGTGCCGCCGATGTCACAAGTTTTCGGCCAAGCCCGAGTTCCCTGCATAGCGAGGCAAGATTATTGACGACAAGGTTCTCGAATTGCAGGCCCAATATGCTGTTCCATCCCGGCAGCGATTCAAGATCTGCAAAGCGATATAGACCCTGCCTGATGGCCTCTCGTCGCGGCTGGATGAACTTCAGGTAAAAGCGGGTGTAATTGTCGCATAGACGGTAGCGTACCTCTCGCACTTTTGCGTTCGTGACTGGATTAAGACCGGCACCTGCCGCCACGAAACCCGCGACAGTAAGATCGTTCAGGTCGTTGGTTATGTGCCCGTTCGGCTCGATGGACATCGCTTTTGCCAGTTCAGAGACGCTCGCCGGGCCGTCTGCAAGGATATTCAGTATTCTGCGCTTGGCTGCAATGCCTTCGCCAAAGACATCGCTGAATATGCTGTCGAAATCCTTGAAGAGGTATCCTTCAGGCAAAAAACACATGCGTCGAATATTCTCATCTGCCGAAAGGCGTGGATTTATTTCCTGAAGGTACTTGGGAATACCTCCTGTAACCGACAGTATGTCTACCATTTCCCGCATAGACACATGTGTCGTACGTCTGCCCCAAAAACTACAGCATGCTGAAAGTGGCAGCTCGGTCAAGTTGAGATCAATTGATATGCGGCCTACAAAGCCTTTGGCATTCAGGATGTTTTTTTGAATCCAAGCCGACACGCTGCCTGCCAACACTAGGACCAGTCTTTTGTGTTTTGAGAACTGCATGTCCCATGCATTCTTCAAAAGCCCTGCAAATCCATCATCGTAACCTCCCATCCAGGATATCTCGTCAAGGAATACAATGACCTTACTCTTGCCGGTAATGACCTTATCCAGAAAGTCAAAGGCTTCTGCCCAGTTCTTTGCCTGCGGAGCTTCTATCTGCGCTGATTTTCCAATTCGCTCGCAAAAGTTCGCCAGCTGACGCTCATTGGTCATGTTTGCGTCTGGCGGAAGCCCTTCAATTTCAATGAATCGGCAGCGCGACTTCTCGGCGAAGCGCTCAATCAACGTTGACTTGCCAATACGACGCCTCCCTGATACGACGACAAGAGAAGAGGATTCTTTGTCCCAAACGGACGAAAGAAGTTTGAGTTGATAGTCTCTTCCTACAAACATTATTTATCCTTTCTGCTTAAAACAACGAAATTATCTCATGTTTGATTATATTTGTCAATAGGCTGAATGGCAACTATTTTTTATTTTCAGAAATAGTTGCCATCATAGAAATGTATGAATTAGTGGGGATCCTGTGGGGACAGGCTCTTGCGGGATGAAGATTTTGGTGGGATTAAGGTTGATTTTTGAAATAGCATGGGGGTACTCCATAAGAGTGTCTGTTTGTCGGTGTATGCGCGGTTAGACCATGCCGTGTTTGGTAGGAACGAAACACATAAAACATAAAGTCATTTGCGCGTCGGAAACGACGCGCTTTTTTTGTACTCGGATTTCGCCTGCGGCAGGTGCCGCGGGCAATTAACAACCCAAAAAAGGAGCCAGATATGGCCAACAGAAATACGAATCCCGGCATCGGCAAAAACGCCGATTCGGGAGTTATGCACAACCCTCAGCCCTCGCGCGCGCGTACGCGTATGCGTGGTATGTCATACGGGGATATTAATAATATCCCATTATCAGTCATACCACGCGCGTGTGCGCACGCACGCGAGGAAAATGGCAAACCGACCGAGGTGCTCGCCCAATGGCGTACGAAGAAGTTCGGCGGCGATTTCGATCCCGTCCGCGTGGCAGTCGATGAAGCGGTATCGATGTTCAGTTCGCGTCAGCCGGAAGACGACCGGCGCATTTGGCTGAAGATCGCCAACGAGATCGGCTACGAAGCCTTCCGCGACCTGTACCTCGAGCAATGCGCAATCATGCGTGAATGCAAGCTGCGCAATCCCGCATCAGCCTTCCAGAACCGCCTCAACCGCTACACCGGCCACAACTCCGGCAAAGGAGGTGCGGCATGAAGGATCGCATGACACTTGGTCACATTGCCGATGTCGCGGAAAGCGCCGCGCTTACGATGGCAGATGGCCGCGCCACCGAGCGCATTGTTGAAGCCTGCGATTGGCGGGATATCCGGACAAAAGAAAAGAACCGTATCGACAATGCTTTGCGAAGGCTCAATGCACATGACCGTGCTTTTGCCCGCGCTGTACTGGGCGGCAAATCGTGGCGTGATTTGGGTGTTTCCAGACAGGCGTTTAGCGTCAGGCTGAAAAAAGTTGAAAAAGTTATTTCAGCCCGATAAACAAGGGGTGAAATGCTCATTCACGGAGGTGCGCAGTCGGATTTTTGATTGACGCACCCCCTGTTTTGCCGACTGTTTATGAGGGGGCATGTGATTCCCGCGAGCCGTAAGTTTACTTCGTCTCCGGGAATCCGCCCCACGGGCTCGCTCCGCATAGCGCTGGGCGAGAGGTGTTTTCGGGTCCCTCCCTACAGGCGGCACTCGTTCGGCTCACCTGCCAGTGTATGGTCGGCTCGTGATTGCCAAGGCAATCGGCGGCCTCACGCGCCGAAATGCCGTGCCGCCCTCGCGGCTCCTTGCGGCCACTTCGCTTCGCTCGTGCGCTCGTCTTCGACTGCGCGGCTTCCCTTCGAAGCAAAGCTTCTTCGGCGCATTTGGCGTCCCGTGCAACACCTCTCGCCCATTACAAGCTACGCTCGCTTTGAAGGTGTGCTTCGCACTTGGAAAGTGGCAGAGGAATGAGCCAATTTGATCTTTGACAACTGAATCGCAAAACAACGGCTGGCGCTCCACGACACGGAGCGCACACCCCCATTTTACAGAGCTTCGCGCATGATTTAGCCGCACGGGAGGGGCAACGTCCTCGTTGCCCGTATGGCGGCGAATCGGGCAGCGAGGACGCTGCCCCTCCCAGTACGGCGGCAAAACGCCCCATGACCAAAACCAAAACGCCCCATGAAGAAATGAAAACGCCCCATGTCCGAATGGCATGGGCCGCATGACCAAAACAAAACGCCCCATGACGGTTTTCCCCTCCGTCACGGGGAGCAACCGAAAGGAAAACAAACATGACACCTAAATTCATGACTGTCAAGAACATCTGGGGTTGGACCTTTGGAAATGTGTAATTTTTAGACGGTTAGTTTGTCTTTTGTTGTTTATCTGCTAGAAACAACCTGCCTTTGTTGATAGTGTCCGTTATTATGGCAAACTGCGGGGGCGTATGCAAAGATTAGAATGAAACTGAGAAAACAGGGGCGGTGTGGTATAATCATGCGCCATGAACATTCCAGAGAATCTGCGTAAGATACTTTTTGTGTGCCACGGGAACATATGCCGCAGCCCGATGGCTGAGTTTGTCATGAAGGACCTGCTCGCCAAGGCCGGAATCACGGATGTTTCCGTGGAGTCGGCGGCGTTGCGCACGGATGAGATCGGCAACGACATCCATTACGGCACGAGAGGGATTCTCGTGAAGTACGGCATACCTTTTGTCCGTCGCGCTGCATGGCAGCTGACCGCCGCGAAGGTCTCCGAATATGATATGGTTGTCGGGATGGATGCGTACAACATAGCGGACCTCAAAAGGCTGGTGTATCCGGAAGATATGGGGAAGGTGTTCAAGATGCTGGAGCTTACGGGTTCGTCGCGTGACGTGGCGGACCCCTGGTTCACTGGGAATTTTGAAGCCATCTATGAAGATGTGCTTGCCGGATGCACAGCCATCCTCGAGAGCATCATCAAAGACCGTTCATGATTGCAATGCCGGATTTCGAGGAGTAAGGATGAAAGTCTGGATACAGCGTGTCACCGAAGCGTCGGTCGAGATTGCAGGGGAGATGGTTTCGCAGATCGGTCAGGGATATCTTGTCCTGCTTGGCGTAACCCATTCTGATACGGAAAAAACCGCAGATGAAATTGCCGACCGCATCTGCAAACTGCGTATATTCGAGGATGAGAACGGCAAGACGAACCGGTCGGTTGTCGATGTCGGCGGCAGCGTGATTGTTGTTTCGCAGTTTACGCTGTATGCCGACACCTCGCATGGCCGGAGGCCGGGTTTCTCGCATGCGGCCCGTCCCGAAATCGCCGAGCCTTTGTATGAGCGTGTTGTGGCGAAGATCCGTGAAGTTCTTGGCGAAGACAGGGTCGGAACCGGTCGTTTCGGCGCGGAGATGAAGGTGCGCCTCCTGAATGACGGCCCGTTCTCCGTCGAGCTTGTTGCATAGCGGC
>JAFXEA010000198.1 GCA_017521065.1 Kiritimatiellia bacterium
CTTCTATTTGCCGGAACACTGGAGAAGGAACTTTACAAGGTACTTCTTCATCTCATCGATGCTGGGAAGCTCCACGTACTCATCTATGGCGTGTGCGTTTCCGGCTTTCGCGCCGATCATCGCGACCGGCACTCCGCATCCGGCAAACCAACGCGCGTCGGTGGCTGCGAGCATCCTGTCCAGCCTGATCGGCGCTCCCAGCTCTTCGGCCATCACCTTCTGAAGTTCCTTGATGAGAGGATGGTTGGGATCGCTGTTCACAGGCGGCGAATGGCGGATAAGCTCAACTTCGCAACTGGAGACCGTCTTGGCCAGTTCGATAAGCTCATCCTTGGCTCCAGGATTGACGCTTCTGAGGTTCAGCATCAGATCCATCTGCGGCGGAATCATGTTGAGTGCGCCACCATCGGCATGAACCTGCGTAGGCACCATCACGTCGGACCACTTGTCCTCAGGAAGCGGATGACGACGATCCCATATCTCACGGATCTTCACATAGGCCTGCATGACTTTTGTAATGGAGTCGTCGCAATTCCACGGACTCGAGGAGTGTCCGCTCCTGCCCTTCGCCCTTATGCGGATAAAGGTCTGTCCCTTGTGCGCATAGCAGATTTTGCCGTAACCGGCATCTGGAACGATCACCATCTTTCCAGGAACATAGCCTTTCTTCTCGACCATCCACTTCGTCGCCGAACCGCCAATCTCCTCGTCAGGACCGAATATGCAGCCAACGGAGACGCCCTTCCCGACAAGTTCACAGAGCGTTTCGATTACTCCGACCGCATTACCTTTGCAGTCGCCGACTCCACGCCCTTCGACACGGGTCCGCCCCTTGCGCTCAACTGTGAAATGCGACGGCTTACCCGGAGCCACAACGTCAAGATGCACGGCAAAGACAAAATCATGCCTCTTCCCGGGCGTAACGGCGGCATAAAGCACCTCTCGTCCATCATCCATCGTCTCTATGGTGCAGAGCACTCCGCGCTTTACGAGATAGTCCTGCACAAACCGGGTGGCTCTGTTCACCTCTTTCGTATTCGCCGAGACGCTAGGTATGGCTACCAGCTTCTCAAAGAAATCCATATCCAACGCATGCGCAGAAAGCGCAGCCGCCGAGACTGCGGCAAAAGCCAACAATTTTTTCATTCAAATTTCTCCTGATCTTTCGACGAAGGGAATCCCCGTCATAACCCACAATAATACCATAACAAGGCAACGCGAAACAACCCCACCCCACCAATCTTGTTTTCTACTTGAAGATATTCGAGCTGACGGACTGTCGACCAATCTCCACAAGCCTGTCTGCATGGCGGAAGTCAAGGGCGAGCACACCGCCAACCTTCGGCTGGATGAGAACATTCGGAGGATCTTCCGCAAACGCACGGACAGTCAGATGTCTGTTAAGTATGTTGAGCGTACTTGTCAGGACATCGACCATGTTGAACTTGGAATACGGCTTTTTCTCCGATGCAGAGTGCGGAGGATTGATGTCCACCGCAATGACGGTGTCCGCCCCCATCGCCCGGCAGACCGCGACAGGCACCGGATCCACGAGCTGCCCATCCACCAGTACACGACCATCGCGTTCCACAGGAGGGAACACACCGGGAATGGACATGGATGCGCGGACGGCAGAAAGAAGATCCCCTTCTTTCATGACAACCTTCTCTCCGGTATGCAGATCCGTCGCAACGGCTGCAAACGGAATCTTGAGATCCTTGAAGTCCTTTGCAACGATCAAGCCATCCAGCAACTCCTCCACCCGTCTGCCCGGAGTAAGTGCCTTGGAAGTAAGGCTCGTCTCCAACATAAGTTTCGGAAGTTTCTTCCAGTCAGGCTCAGAGCACCAGTTCAACGCCGCCTCAAGATTGCCTGCCGCAACAATCGCACCAACTATGGCCCCTATCGAAGTACCGGCGATGCAGTGGATAGGCACGCCAAGCTCAACAAGACGCTGATATACGCCAAGATGGGCGATGCCGCGCGCACCGCCTCCGCCAAACGCTATGCCTACCTTGCAGCTCATGCTTTCTTTATATGATCTGTCTAATTGCTTGTAATTATATCATCATTCCCCCAACAACACAACGTCCATTTACTTTGTGCCTGAAATACACACAAATAAATATACACCTCTAAAAAAGACAACTACTTTATCTTCCATACCACCTCTACCGCAACACCGCATCCCTATCGTAAAATGAGAATACGATTCGGACGAAATCTCAACCAACGACCGGATACTATCGACAGAACAAAGGGACAGACCCTTCAGAGAAAAGCGTTAAATCAAATATTCATCTGAAATAAAACTAAAATTAACACTCTTCAGTTGCTTACCCCAACAATCTATATTTCTTTCCGGTGCTAAAACTCCTTTTCCGGACATGACGAGGACAAGCCGATACATCCATCGACAAAAAGACACGTCAACGGGGTGACACGATTACGTCCCACCCCCATCGTTATTTCAAAATCAACCTGAAAAACCTTCGGATTTCAGCAAAGGCTTTACCCCTGCAAGCTTCTACTATTAACCTAAAAACGGCAGTTCATTTCAACGCAGAGACGCAGGGGCGCAAAGTAACGCAGAGAAAAAGTGGATTGTTGTGAAAAAGAACGGAAATGATAATTTTTCTGGCGGCGTGGATCTTCACCCATTGGGTGTTGATGATAAGGTATTGCAGAAGAGAAGATAACTTTCAAAAACCGTAAAGCACACTGTATTTCTCCGCGCCTGTGCGCTTCTGCGTTAAAAAAGAACCCACCCAACTGCCGAATTTAGGATTAATCAAGAACTGGGATTTCCGGTAATGCCTTTTGCGGAAACGGCACGAATGCTTTTTACAACCTGACCTGCAAGCATGCTGTAGCCTTTGTCGTCGAAATGAACAATATCCTTGTAATGACGGCCAACATTGTTTTCGCGGACAAACGAGTACATGTCGTTTATGGCATCGACTTTGCCTGCCAAAGCCGCCAGCGCGGCGGCATTGTACCGTTCGACCTCCGCATTTCCCTTGGTATGCTGTTCGCAATATACCGCTTCATTGATCGGCGTGGTTGTGGCAAAAACCAGACGGGCATTTGGGAAAAAGTGCCGCAATTCTTCGGCTATTCGACGAATCGTCGGAGCGTATACGTCAACAGGCGTAAGGCAATCCCGTCCGTCGCGCTGTCCAAGATCCCAAAGCCCATTGTTGAAATGCACAACATCCACCGACTTGGGATCTTCCACCAATTTCGTCCATTCCCAGATCATCCGCAAGGTGTAATACGCAAACATGCAGTTCCCCTTCGGGAATACGACATCAGCATCTGCCTTCATCATCTCGCGGACATGAGGCGCATATCCCATACGGATGGAATCCCCCAGCAGCAACACAGTCTTGCGCTTGTCGGCGAACGAAGACAATGCCGCGCAAAGCGCCATAACGAGAAGGAATTTCTTTTTCATGCGCATCATTATAGTACAGGCTTCAATCATTCCGGACAATCTCATAGAGCATCCGGGCGCCATGCGCGCTTTCAACCGATGCCGCAAAAGTCAAGTTGCCGCCCTGCACGCTTGCCGGTACCGTTCCGAGCCGACTGCCGCTCGTATCCAATCCGTAAACCACATATGCGGACGGATTCGAGAACGCAATCGATATGCGGGCAGCACCATTGCGCACAAGAGCCCCTTTGCCGAATTTGAGCATGACCGCCCGCTTAGAATCGGTAAAAGACGCTCCCTCTCCTTGCAAATCCGTAAGATGCGCAAGAAGAATCCGGCGTGATCCGGAAATCGGACGCCCATCAAGAGAACTTGCCCACACCGTTGCCGATGCGTCTTCGAGCACGGCCGTC
>JAFXEA010000199.1 GCA_017521065.1 Kiritimatiellia bacterium
GCCCACTGACGACGACTATGCAAAACCATATCTCAAAATGGGCAGACTTCTCGCCGCCCAGAACCGGGATATCGTATATTCCCTTTGTGAAGCTGGATATCCAAACGTCAAGAAATGGGGACGCAAGGTCGGCGGCAACCTTTTCCGGACAGGAAGCGACATGAAGGACTGCTGGATGTGGATGCGCGACTCCATAGAAGGTTCCGCAGGCGAATACGATTCGTGGACGGAGACCGGTCCCGGCTATTGGGGCGACCCAGACATGATGCTCATTGGTCTCCAACGGTCTTTCGGAACCGTCCACCCCACCTATCTCACCCCGAATGAACAGTACACGCACGTCTCCCTCTGGTCGTTGATGTGCGCCCCCCTGCTGTTGGGATGCGACCTGTGGAAACTTGACGACTTTACGATGTCCCTCATCAAAAACCGCGAGATAATTGCCATCAACCAAGATACGCTTGGGAAACCAGCCCGACGACTTGTGCGGACTGATTCGCATGAGATATGGAAGCGTCCACTGTCCAATGGAGACTTCGCCATCGGAATCGTAAATCTCTACCCTTTGACGAAAAGGATCGATCTCAAGTTTTCCGACATAGGTCTTGAAGGCTCTTTCAAGGTACGTGATGTGTGGCGGCAGATGGACGAAGGCGTGTTCTCAAAAGCCTACTGCGTGGAGCTTCCGCCTCACGCAACAAAGGTCATTCGCATGAGGCTGTCCGGATGCGAGACCTGTGAATGAATCACCGGTCGCGGATCGCTTTTTCAAGGCGATCCGCTACTCGGCTGCGAGCCTCAAGAAGAACCTGCGGATTGCGCGGATAATTCACAAGCGAATTGAACGGTGTCTCCGTCGTGCCGTCGAGAAGCTGGTATTCGTAATCCTCCACGGCATCACGAAGCATGGAGAGTCGCACGGACGGCAGGATGCCGCCAAGTCCGGGATACATGAACGTCCCGTCCCCCGGACACCTTCCCGTCAACTCGTTTTCCTTCCAGCCAGGAAAGAACGTTTCGTTTTCGTCCAGCTTTGAATTGCCGTTGTCCCAACGGTTAACGATCCAGAAGAGAAAGCCCTGAAGCCTGTATCGCCATGTCAGCCATCCGACAAGCAGCCGCCCTTCCCAAAGCGGATTTTCATATGAACCGAAATTCGGAAGCGGAGGCTCCGGGAAACAGCACGAATACCACCACATCCCTTTACCTGATTTCTTCAGCTCTTCCGAGACGTTGAAATCGAAATGCTGGATTATCGGACAGAATATGTCTGCCGAAAGCACTCCATTTCGAGAACGGTCTCCACGCACATAATCCTTAAACTGACGAGAGGTGGTCACAAGCGGAATATCCGGATATGCGGCTTTCCATCTTTTCCAGAACACGTCGATTCCATCGTAGTATTCCGGTCCACGCTCGTCAAACCCATAGATGTAGGCATCCTTAATGAGACCATGCCGCCGTAGCCTTTCAACCGTTGCGGCAAGACGGTTTGTGAACGATTCAAAGAAACCTGGCGCAAATATCACCTCCGGTCGCCCATATGGCACCCAAATCTGTCCGGGCTTCGCAGGCGGAACTATGTTCAATATGTTGAACGAATTCATGCCGCGCTTGCGGGCATAAAGAAGATCATCCACATCCGGCGGTTCCGTGCGCGATATGTCATCTGGATTGAGCCTATGGTCAAGCATCATATCCCAGCTCTCCCGCTTTCTGGATGCAAAATCCTCCGGATAGTACTTGCGGGTAAAGCCATCCATCACACAAAAGGCCGTGCGCATCCCAAAACGTTTTGGAAGCGAAAAATTGCGTACATTAACAGATATCGGAACTGGCACCATTCTGCCATCCGCCGAAACCCGGATGACGCCATTGTATTCGCCGGGGATTTCATCTTCAGCAGCCGTCACCGTAATCCATGTTCCTTGCGTTGAAGCGGCACGGACCTTGAACGGAGCGGCAGGCAAAAGCGGTCCTGGCAACCAGCGTTCATGTATCGGAGGTGCCTCCGCATGACGGTAGAAACCATGGCCACGTGCAATATATCCGACACGTTCCCACTTGAGCTGTCCTTTGAAACGCCGGCCTTGCACATCCTTCAACTCGCCCAACACAAGGCTGACATTCTCAAGCGGAGAGCCAGAGGAGATCAGCACCTGTGCAGACTCCTCTTCGCGTCTGGCGAGATCAATGGAGATAGACCGTCTCGCATCGGACTTCGGAAACGCAAGAGGAGTTACTGTCTCAAGCGATCCGCACGTCCATACCTGAAATTCACCCGACTGTAAAGGACACCTTTCCTTCAGGAGCGATGGGAAAGTGCGCTCTGTCACCAGCTTGACTTCACGTCCATTGAAAACCTTGCGCACGGTAACATCCGAATCGGAATAAGGCATATCCGTCATCGATTGCACTTCAAGGACGTCATTCGTACCTTCTCGGCGTTCAATGGAATGTCCGTCAAACTCGACTTTTCCGACTCCATCCCGGAAAATCCCGTAGAGTTCAAGCTTTGATACAGGCTTCTTCGGGACAAACGCACCTGTTGCACGCTCCCATCCATGTGTACCTGGATTGAAACGCGCTTTCTTGTTCCAATCATGCGTACCGTCCGCATAATGGACATCAAGATACGCACAGTACAGCTGAGCCTCCGCTTTCTCTGCACGGCTACGGACCGAAAACACTATCGGGCTGTCATCTGGCGATTCGTATTCGTAGGTCTTCAGGACGTTAGTCGAATACCTACCGTCCTTCGCAGCCTGGCATATTACAGTACTGGCCGCGAACAGAAGCGTCAACGCACATTTCATGCGGCACCTCTCAACGCAGGATGATTGTCGTGCCTATCGGCTGATATGTCAGCGTAAGAATTACCTTGGTGGTATCCGACTCATGCGGAACAGACGCGATGCGCCATCTTGTGACGGTGCTCTCCGGCAGAACGGCGGAGGCTGGGTATGTCGCGATGCGATATGTATCCCCAGCCTTGGGACTGCGACCATCCATGGGCACTCCGCAGAACCCGCCTTCGCTACCGGTTATCGCGCCAATTATTTCGATGAAGTCGTTCGTTCTTGCCGCATCCGTGTTCCAGATGCGGATCGGAAACTCTCCGTCCATGTAGATGTTTTTGAACTTCACAACAGCCGCCTTCTCTTTGCCTGTGGCAGCATCGGTGTTCACAAGCCCGACACAGCCGTTGGCGACAACCGTACCGGCCCACTTCGCATCATCCTTGAAAAGAAGCTTCGACCTGGTACCGGGCGCGGCGGCGATTGTGCCTGTCGCCTGGTTTCCACGGTTCACCATGGTAAGCGTCATTGAGTTGCCTGCGGTTATGTTGGTAACGAGGATAGAGCCTGTTCCTACGATAGGCATATCGGTGAACTGCACTTCATGATCCCAATAGCCTTCGAAGTTCCACC
>JAFXEA010000023.1 GCA_017521065.1 Kiritimatiellia bacterium
CCTCTGACGCCAAAGCATCGGCATCGGACGGCTCAATCGAGCGCAGGACCTTGCGTATCGCAGGGATGTACCCTGCGCTCATGGACAGTGCCGTCACGCCAAGGGCCGACCAGAGAGAACCGAGTACAGGATCGCTGGCAGACTCTCCGCACACGGAACATGATATTCCTGCCTTCGCGGCGGCCTGCGCCGCCATGTCCACAAGCTTGATTACGGCAGGGTTCGTAGGCTGATACAGGTACGACACCTGCTCGTTTCCGCGGTCCGCCGCCATCACGTACTGGACAAGGTCGTTCGTGCCGATAGAGAAGAACGAGACCTCCTTTGCGAAAAGATCTGCATTGAGAGCAGCCGACGGAATCTCGATCATGCAGCCGACAGGTATCTTGTCATCGAACGGTATTCCCGCCATGCGCAACTGTTCCATAGCGATGCGAAGCTCCGCATTCGCCTGACGGAGTTCCTCAATCGTGGCCACCATCGGATAGAGTATCGCGGCGTTTCCGTTTGCGCTGGCCTTCAGGATGGCGCGAAGCTGAGTACGGAAGATGTCCTTACGGGAAAGGAGAAAGCGTATGGACCTGTTTCCGAGAAACGGATTCGGCTCGCGGGCGACAGCCCCCTTCATCATCTTGTCGCCCCCGATGTCCAGGACACGGATCACGACACGCGCATCGAATCCGAGCGAGGCCGCCGCCTTCACAGCCTCAGAGTATGCGGCGGCCTGCACGTTCTCCGTGGGTTCGTCCGCACCACCGAGCCAGAGGTACTCGCTTCTGTAAAGCCCCATGCCCTCCGCGCCGAAAGCGGCGAGCGAACCGAACGGAACACCCGGCTGCACGTTTGCGAGAAGCTTCACGCTCAGCCCGCGTTCCGGCTGCTGGCGCGACTCCTCAAGCGCCGCCATCAATTCGCGTTCGCGCCATATGAGGCGGGCAAACTGCTCACGCGTGTTGCGGTCGGGGTTGACGGTCACCTCGCCATGCGTGCCGTTCAGAAGAATCCTGTCTCCGGCCTGTACACGGGATGTGATGTCCCCCAGACCCGTCACAGCTGGGATGCCCATCGCGCGAGCAAGCAGAGCCACATGACTTGTCGCCGAACCTCGGTTCGTAGCGAAGCCAAGGATGAACTTGCGCGGAAGCGTGACAGTTTCGGACGGAGTAAGGTCATCCGCAACGACGATTACGGGACTCGATATCTGGGTAAGTGCGGTCTCGGCGCGGCCGGCAAAGACGCGCATGATGCGCCGCTCCACATCATCCAGGTCGCGGGCGCGTTCGCGCAGGTACGGATCGTTCATCCGCTCGAACGACTTGCGGAAGGAATCCGAAACCCTGTGGATCGCAGCCTCCGCGTTCAGGCGCTCATCGCGGATAATGTTCTCGACGGACGAGATGATTACCTCGTCCTCAAGCATCACAAGATGGTTCCTGAAGATGTCAGCCTCGGCGCTCGCCACGCGGGACGACACGTCCGCAACCACCCCCTCAAGCTGACGGCGCGTCTCGGCGCGCGCCTCGCGGTAGCGGGCGAGTTCAGCCCCTACCTTGGGTTCGGGAATCGTGTATTCGGGGAGGACGACGTCATGCTCTCCGGCATACAGGAAAACCGTGCCGGAGACAAAGCCCCGGCTTGTCGCCGTACCTGAAACGGTGACCATTCTCCTGTTGTCTGCCGGCACGTCGCTCACTGCTCGTCGGGAATGTCGAACTTGCGAGACACGAGACCTTCGAGGTCGTCAAGGACCTCCTTGGCCTGCGGTCCGTCCGCCGTGACCTTCAGAACCGTTCCGTTAACGGCCTCGAGCGTCATGAGCGCCATGATGGACTTGCCGGAGACGACGTTGCCGTCCTTCTCCACCTGCACGTCGGCGTCATAGCGGGAAGCGATCTTCGCGAAAAGACCCGCCGGACGCACATGCAATCCATATTTGTTGATCAACGTAAACTCGCGCGTTTCCTTCATGCGAGTGCCCTCCTTTTAAGCTGTTCATCCAATTCTTTCGCCGCATCGTAACCGGCAGTGCGCAGCTTGTGCTGCTGGGTGGCCGTTTCGACGAGATTCACGAGATCGCGTCCCGCAGACACGGGGATGACGATCTCCGCGACCTTCACCCCGAGGATGTCGCACGTAAGGCGATCCTCTCCGGCTCGGTCGAGTTCGCCGTTCACGTCCTCCATGTGCTTGAACGTGATGACGAGATCAAGACGCTTCTCTTCGCGCACCGCAGTCACGCCGAACACGCTAGGGACATGGATGATTCCGATTCCGCGGATTTCCATGTAGTTTCGCGTAGCGGGAGACGCCGATGCGTATAGAACGTTGTTCGCCACATCCTTGCGCAGGCACGTCAGGTCGTCCGCGACAAGCGCGTTGCCGTGCTTGATAAGCCCCAGCGCCGTCTCGGACTTTCCGAGACCGGGCACACCGCGCATCATGACCCCGAGGCCAGCCACCTCGACGGTGGTGGCGTAGAGCTTTTCGCGAGGCGCGGACAGCGTCTCAAGCACGAACGTTCCGGCATGGAAGAGATTACGCGTAAGCAGATCCGACGCAAGAATCGTCCCGCCTGCGACCCGTGCGATCTCCTGCACCTCATCCGACACGGCAAGACCCGCCGCGAAGACGATGCAGTATGCGCCGTTCTCGAACAGCGCACGGACGCGCTTCAGGCGCTCTTCCCTGTCGAGGCTTTCGAGATAGGCGCGTTCCGCCTTCCCGATCACCTGGATGCGGTGTTTGGCGAAATGCCCGAAGAAGCCAGTGAGGGCAAGACCTGGGCGATACATCATGGGCTCTATCACCGGATGGTCCAATCCGGCGTCCACGACGACACTCAGCTTAAGCCGGTCCCCGCCTGCCTTCACAAACTGGCGCAACGTAAATCCGGGCGCCTTGCTTTTTGCCTCTTCGGTCATTTCGCTCCGTCAAAATCAGTTGCGGACCGAACCCTTGCGGGCGGCACGGACGTTACCCTTGCGGGCCTTGACGCGCATCCTGAGGAGCTGACGCTCCGCACGCGCGGCGGCTGCGTCGATGACGCTCTTCGAAGACTCGGAGAACTCCTTCGCGCCGACTGCGGTGGCGCCGAGGCGGTTTGCGACGACGTCAGCCATGTACATGTGCTTCTTGACGTCGATGTCGATCACGCACGTGACCTTGGTCACCTTCGGGAAAGACTTGCAGAGTTTCTCCATACGCATCTGGGCGTAATCCTTAAGAGCTTCGATCCGAACGTCGGAGTGACGCATTGTGATTTCTATGCTGGCCATGTTATGTTCCTCCTATTTGGTTTTTCTTATTACATGTGGAAATCCTCGCCAAGATACTTGGCGCGGACCTCCGGATCGTTTACAAGTTCGTTTGACGTACCTTCCTTCAGAAGGCGGCCGTTGTACACAAGGTAAGCGCGGTCGACAACGCTGAGCGTCTCACGGACGTTGTGGTCCGTGATGATCACGCCCAACCCCTGATCGCGAAGACGGCGCACGATGTCCTGAATGTCGTTCACGGCGAGCGGATCAACGCCTGCGAACGGCTCGTCAAGCATCAGGATGGACGGCCTGCGCACCAGGGCGCGGGCAATTTCAAGTTTGCGGCGCTCTCCGCCGGAAAGAGTATATGCCGGCTGCTTCGCAACCTTCATGAGATCGAACGTAGCCAGC
>JAFXEA010000200.1 GCA_017521065.1 Kiritimatiellia bacterium
GGCCGCTTCGTCCCCTGTTCACGCGAATCGACAGCCGTCGAGTCATGGCTGACATGAAACACACCATCTCTGCCGATCGTCTTCAACGTGCATGAATCCAGTATCTCCGTGGCGATACGGTCATCGGCAAATCTGGCGAACGCACGCGAGAAGGTCGATTCGTCAGGGACGTCTCCCAGGGACTCCCATCCGCACGGCCGGCGGAACACCGGACAGCCCCTGATGAAAGCTATCGTGGAGCGTGTTGTGGGATGGTTCCAGAACGCCTTTAGGATGAATGCCTTGAAGAGAGCCAGCCTGGCACATGGCGGACGGCCGTTGCCTGTCCATCTGTACTTCAAGAAGGCCTTGTCGTCGATAAGAAGCTCGCATATCTCAACGAAGGCCTTTTGCCTATCGTCAAGTTCCCCGATTTCATCTTCAAGATAGGGGAAGAGACTTTTCTGTATTGAATTCCAATGGCGTCCAAAAGAGGCGATTGTGCTTTCCATGCCAGTAACTCCACTTGTTAATATGCTTATATTATATCATATTTGACACGAAAACGCAAATATTTAAAGGTATGTGTCAAGATACACATGTCTTGGCGCAGTTGCCCACTGCTTTAAATTGTGGAGGACGCTGCAACCACATCAAAAACGTCTGCTGCAGGGGTTTTGCAAGTACCTCTATAATATGTGAGAATTGATAGGTTCGCTACGCCATTTCACGAGCATTACCAACCACCACCGCATTTATAAAGTCCATTTGCGTCGTCGTCGGTCCTTGGTGTCCGGGATTGCAATGCCTGCTGCCCCACGGTGATATTCGCGTCTCCATGTTTCAGGACTCAAGCCGTGCATTGCCGCAAACTGTCTGATGGTAATGCGTCGGCCAGTCTTGATGAGTTCGTTCCAGTCTCTGGCAAGAATTTGCCTCTGTCTGAAAGTTAGGAATGTACCAGGTTCATGTTGTATGCTATACTTTCTCACGGCGTTCTTTCCTGTAGGTAGGTGTTTTGTTTTAACAGCTTTCATCATACCACAGATTGTAACGCCATTTTTACTTGTTTTAGGCGCGATGCCCCCTCGGGGGCATGCCTTTCTTTTTTGCTTTTCCTTCCTCTTTCGATCTCTATCCTTTCTCTTTCTCGCCTCCTGTCTCCACCTCGACAATCCGGCTTTCCGATTTGACTCACGACATTGTAGAACTTTCCGCTTTTCGGGATGAGACAAGCAAGCAGGGGATTTTACTATATCTGTGCTATAATACTATGACAGGAAAAGGAAAGGATATAGCGTATGTGTTCTAACTCGCTTGAGGGGGTAAGGAGGATTACACTTTGCCTTTTGGCTGCGATTTGTTTCGATGGCATTTCGGCCGCCGGGATTCAACTCATCGACTGGAACTGCGTCACCGGACCGGTTAAGCCGGTAAACGGAGTGGGGCAGCCGCCGCTGCAGGGGCTGCCGCGCAAGGCGACGATGATGCATTATCTCAAGGAGGCTGGCATTCCGTTCTCTCGTCTGCATGATGTCGGTGGGCCGTACGGACGAATGGTGTATGTAGACATCCCCAACATCTTCCGCAATTTCGACGCCGATGAAAACGATCCAGCGAATTACGATTTCGCTTTTACCGATCGGCTCATGGATGCTCTCGCCGAAAATGGAGTAGAGCCATTTTACCGCCTCGGCGTCACCATAGAAAACTATCCCGAAGTCGCCCGCTACCGCATAGACCCGCCGAAAGACCCCGCCAAATGGGCGCGGATTGCTGAACATATAATCCGCCACTATACCGAAGGATGGGGGGACGGGCGCAGGATGAAAATCCGGTATTGGGAAATCTGGAACGAGCCGGAGAACTACCAGAACCCCGAAGAGAACTGTATGTGGCGCGGCGACTGGAAAAGCTACATGGATTTTTACGGAGTGGTTGCTACGTATCTCAAATCGAAATTTCCCGACCTGAAAATCGGAGGTTACGCCAGCTGCGGCTTTTATGCGGCGGTGGGTGCCAACGCCGTAGCGGCGGCAAACTCATCGACACGCACCGGATATTTCGTCAAGTGCGCACACGAGTTTCTCGCCCGCGCGAAAAAGGAAAACTGGCCGCTCGACTTCTTTTCGTTCCACTCGTATTCAAAGCCCGACGCGGCGATCAAGCAGGTGGAGTACGCCCGAAAGTTGCTCGACGGATACGGGTTTGAAAAAACGGAATTGAGCTTCAACGAGTGGCTGCCCGCTCCGTCGAAGCAGAGTCGGGGAACGGCGCTGCAGGCATCGATGATCGCGGCCGAACTCATCGGTCTGCAGAACGGACCCTGCGATAACGCGATGATCTACGACGCAAAATGCGGCACCGGGAATTACTCGCCGCTCTTCAATCCGCTGACCGAAGAACCTCACAGAGCCTACTATGCATTTCTGGCCTTCAACGAACTGCGCAGACTCGGCAAGGCGGTAAAGACTGTCTCGCCGGAAGATTGCGGCATGTATGTGGCGGCGGCCAAGGACGGGAAGGGCGCTGCGGCGGTCATGCTGGCCAATTGCGAAAATACCGCCAAGCCGCTGAGACTCAATCTCACGGGCGAAATCGCCATCTGCAGAATCACAGATTCTGAACGCATCTTCAGCCAGATCGAGCTGCCGGAATCACTGCCGCCGTACTCATTTCTGATCGTAACTACAAAATCCAAGGAAGTAAAGCCATGGTGCGCCAAGCAAAGCTCGGCAGAGCTGACAGAATGAAAGGAAGCTGTACGGCAACGAAAACGACATGCCGTTAGGAAGGTTGGCTGTGCGGAGGGTGACCGACGCGCAGAAGCCCAACTTGACAAAGGGATGAGCCA
>JAFXEA010000201.1 GCA_017521065.1 Kiritimatiellia bacterium
CAGCCACCTACAGCCGAAGGGCCTGTCCCCTCACGGTTCGAAGGGCTCCTAGTGCCACTGACGCTCATCACCTAAAGAAGGTTGGGCAAGAAAACGAAAAGCCGTTCCCAAAGCGACGGAAACGGTCGTTAACTTGTTGCCTCAAACGGTGATTCTCAGCATCCAACTGCCGAATTTAGGATAAAACGCCTGATATTATACCATCTAGCATTACCCATTGGGTTAATAGACGCTATAGTTCCCAACAACAACCTTATTCTCAACTCTCCGTCCGCGAACACACATCCCACAATAGCCTATCACATGCCGATGAGGGCAAGCGGGTTGTCGCGGCCAATCATGAGACATTCTTCGCGTGAAAATCCGATGCGCACCTGAAGAAGATCCATCATCTTTCCCATGGGCGTAGTGGCACCTACAAGACACTTGCGAGCCGGGTTCCAGAGAAGCCCATCAGGTTCAAGACGCGCTTTTGCCCCGCATACATCATAGTCACCCGGCGGCATTCCGGCAGGATACTGAGCATCCGATACGGCGACAAGACGCTTCATTGGCACCGCACGCGTGAACACCTTAAGCATCGTATCCGGCAAATGGTGTCCGTCAGGAATGAACATCACGGTCGTGCGTTCATCGGCCAAAGCAGTAAATATGACGTTGTGGTGACGGGGAATCATGTTGGGGATTCCGTTTCCGAGATGAGTGTAGGCCTTCGCACCTGCTGCAATGCACGGCTCAACTTCCTCTGGAGTGGCGGCCATCTGGTGACCAAGAGACACTGCCACACCCGAATCGGAAAGACTCTTCACAAATTCCGGCATACCAGGGATTTCAGCGGCAACAGTTACAAGCTTCACTAGGCCTTCGCCCGCATCCTGATATTTACTGAAGAGCTCAAGCGACGGAGGACGCACCCACTCCGTAGGATGTGTTCCAACTGCCCCCGGCTCCGCTGAAATGAAAGGACCTTCAAGATGCACACCGATGATGTTCTTTTCACAGACCGCGCTCTTGCGACGCGCTTCTACAAGAACCCGCATATTGGCGAGAACCATATCGGGATCACCGGTGACGAACGTCGGCAGATAGCCCGCCGTACCATCCTGTTCAAGGCGCTGCGTAACATCAATCACCTGCTCAACCGTAAGACCGGCGGCATTGAAATCAACGCCGCCGTATCCGTTTATCTGAAGGTCTATCCATTCAGCTTTCATGAATCATTCAACCCTTCAACGAATCGTAGATTGCACGGAAATAGCCGATGGACTCGGGGATCCAAAGCGTGTCGCCCTGCTTGCCGAACGCATTAGCGAGTTCAAGACCAAGGCATCCCGTATAGCCGACATCGCGCAGAGCCTCGAATATCGGACGGAAGTTAATCACGCCGTTCGGACCCGACACGCCTGCGGAACCGTTGTTGCCGGGGTTGATGTTGCGGATGTGTCCATCGAAGATTCGCTTGTGGTACGTGCGGATGATCTCCGCCGGGTCAAGGCCATCGGCATATGTATAGGCGATATCCATGCAGAAGCCGATATTCGGATCAAGATCCTTGATGTACTCGTAGGTGCTGACGACCGTAGGGTAGAGATTGGGGTTGCCGGTCTTCGGATTAGCACCATGGTTGTGGATCGCGTACTTGATCTTGTACTCGCCCGCAAGCTTTGCACACACCTCGCACATCTTGCGGCTCGATGCGGAAGTCTCCTTGCCGTTGATCACCTTCTTCTCGCCAGGAACGCCAACGAGAACACCAACACCAAGAGCGGCAGCATAGTCGAAATACTTCTTGGCCTCGTCAGGAGTAGACATGTAAATCGGCCCAACGCCATAAGGCGTGACGCCGTGATCAGCGCATTTCTTCTTGAACTCCGCAATCTGCACCGCCGTGGAATTGAACGGCAGATGGAAATTCTTAACGCACAGATAGTGCACATCCAGCTTCTCGAGCGCATCGAGAGTCTGATCGACGGAGAACTTGTTGTAGGTGTACCCCGCCATTGCAAGATTGAATTTGATTGCTTTCATGGTTTTGATTATATCATATATGGTTTATGCGTGACAGTAGCAGATGTAAAGATCAGACGGTGATCTGACCTTCGGCCTTCTTGACGTTCTTGTCTTCAAGGCCCATCTTGTCCAGATCGATGTCAACGATCCCCATCGGCTTGTTCGTGCGCCATGCGCCGCGCGTGAAGTCGGGGATGTCGTACGCGCGCGAACGGCTGTCCGCAGACTTCTCGGTGAGTTCGCAGAGACAGCTCGTGACCGCAAGGTCGTACACGTCCATGTCGAGCGGAAGACCCTGCTGAAGGCAGTACACCCAACGGGTATCCATGATGAAGTCCATGCCGCCATGGCCGCCGACGCGCTTTGCGAGCTCTCCGACGGTCTTCCAAAGCGGATGCTTGTACTTCGCGCGGATTTCCTTGGCTTTGTCCTCCGGATACCACTTGTGGGCACCCGAACCCGGCTTGTCCTCGAACACCACCCTGTACGGATAG
>JAFXEA010000202.1 GCA_017521065.1 Kiritimatiellia bacterium
CTTTAAGTGAAAGATCGACGTTCCGTCCAGGCAACCCCGCACATATGGTCCGGCCCGCAGTGTCCGCGCTTTCCTTTCTCGCCTCGAACGAAACCTTGTAGGGAGTAAGCGGCTTTACGGCATACTTCTCCGTATATTTCGTCTCGGAGGTGCTGCCGCTCCCGGATATCATAAGTTCAGCGGAGGCTGCAACACCCACAACCGCAAAAACAACCATAGCCATAATCGCCTTCATAAAATCTCCAAACAGATTTAACGGTTTCGAAGCGCCATATCTCCGGTCGATGGCAGTCATTTCAATTTTGATGGCTTAACGACATCCTTTACGATCTGCTTCATCAATGCAGCCTGTTCAACCGAAACATATTCCGGCCTGTAGGCACACGAAGTGACATCCACATCAAACAGGAAAGAGGTCCATAGCAGCGCCTGGAAGTATTCACCCGCAGGACCGAGATGGTAGAGATCCTTCCCCCTGCCAACGACCTCGCCCTCAGTTCCCTTGACAGGCAGGCGTTTACGCCATTCCTGAACCGCATCACCCATCGGAATTATGCGGAAACCATACACAGCGGCAAAGTCACGGTAGGCGCACCGAAGCTTCTCGTACATCTCATCCTGAGTGATTCCCCATTGTGACAGACGCTTCTCTCCGACCGCGTAGCTCCATGTCTGCTGCATCACAATTTCAGCCCCAGGCGCAAGCTCACGGATCGTCTTGACGACAAGATCACCGCAAGGACGGTACGACTCCGGCTGCCAGCTGTATCCGCTCGCCTGCTGGATCGTCACAATATCCCAATCCCCACACTTGAGCATCTGCGGGATGTTGTTGTGCTTAAGGTTCTCAAAGCCGGAACCGTACAGAGACTTGTCAGTATTGCGGATGCACTCGGTGAAATAGTCCTTTCCGCACCAGTTGCGGTCAATCCTGTATGGACGGAAATCAACGTTGTTGGTCACAATGTTGTTGGCGTGGCGTTGAAGCGAACAGCCACCGATGTACATGGATGTTATGTCCAGCTTGAGCCCAAGTGATTTCGCCACCATTGGTATATGCTTCATGCAGGATATGGAGAAGCTGTTCCCTATCATAAGCACCCGCAGAGGCTTCTGTTCCTGCACCGTTTCACAACCGGCAGAAAACACCGTCACGAATGACACAATCGCAATGCACATCAAATTTAAGGTTTTCTTTATCATTTCTTTCAGTCCTTTTCTGCCGCTGATTATATCACAAATCGCATAACACAACTAAATCCCGTTTTACCCGACAGTTGTTGAAAAACCACCATACTGGGAGAACAGGCATCCTGCCCGTTCAAATATCAACTGGCGAGACGCCAGTTGTCCCAGTTTGATGTCCATTGTTCCAGTTAAGGGGAAGCGGTTTCTCTGAATATAGGCGTCTGATCAATAAACGAACTTATTTGGACAGCGTGGTCATAAACAGTGCATGGCGACGCTTGAACCAGTAATCCATCAGACAGCGAACATCCCCTTCGGTTTCCGTCACGGATATTTTTGCCGCCTCCTCGCCTAGAAGCTTGCCGTATCTGTCCTTGCGCACTGCATCCGTCTCGGTGCGCCTCAAAAGACGAAGCAACTGCTTCCTTTCCCTTGCTTTTGCTTCAGAAAGCCCATCCAACTGCACCTTGCCGGCATCCGAGATGGCGGCATCAGCGACGGCAAGCTCCGCAGATCTCCATTTGGGCGCACCTGTCACGTCATAGGCGGCAGAAAACACGGCAGTGCGCACAAGTCCATCGACATTCCTTGCCGTCTCCAAAAACCTGGCGCAGTCCACAAGAAGCCGCTCATCGGACAGGCGCTCCTCACCCGGACGCGAAAGCGTGCACCAATGGAACCGCCATACCGCAAACAGCGCAAATGGATCGGCAGCAATCTTATCGGCCGGAACACCCGAAAGGATTTTCCATGCCTCCCGGCCCATATCCAAAGCCTCCTGCTCACACGTTGTCTCCCATCTGTCGCAGGAGGCTATGAGAACTTGAGCCGCATTGCACTCATCGACGGTTAGAGACGTCCACGTCTTATTTGCCCATTCCGCAGTATACTCCTTCGCATCTCCTTTCGGCGGACCGCCGAACTGGCTCAACAGGCAATCGTCGTCCCAGCGGATACGCGAATCTTTGTTCGCGTATGCATAAAGAACTGAATCTTTTGATATCCTGCGGGCATAGAATCCATTCGCCCAGATTGATCCACGGTTCTGACGAATCACAACCGAGTCCTTAAGCAATCTCAATCCGGCATAAGAACAGCATTCCATGCGCTCCTCCCAACCGTTCATCCAGAATCCGATGTTGCCGGTATCGGCATAGCAGTCCCGCATGACGGTATCGGTTGCATCGATCTTGAAGCAGACAGACTCTTTCAACGTCTCGGGAACCTGATCCTTTATGAGAGGACGGGTCGACACTCCCCATACATGACAACGTGACATGCGGTTTGAACCGCGTCCGGCAAGGTGGATGCCTATTGTGTAGTTGACGGATATTATGTCAATGAAATGGCTGTCGCCGCCATATGTATAGAGTCCGGTATTGCCCTCCAGGCCAGGGATGGAAGTATGGAAATACAGGTCACGGGCTATCAGTTCATAACCACGCCCACGAGTCTCAACCCCTACGCCATAGATGCGTCCGTTATTGAATGTCGCCTTCTCCAGAATGAAATGCGCAAAGTTGTCGAGTGCAAGACACGAGGCCAGACCACATCCATCTAGGATGCCTCCTGACCACGAAAGGTTGAAGTTACGCGAGTACACATCCTTCGGTGCCTTTTTCTTTTGGTACTCCCACGTGCAATCAATCTCAACCATCCATTTCATCGGCCTGACGGCCCGGATGACTGCTGCTGGACTCAACTGGACAGAACAGAGATTCGTGACGTAAAGGGTCGAAGCAAACTCATAATCGCCCGATGGGACTGTCAAAAGCCCACCGCCATAGCACGCATCGACCGCGCGCTGGAACCGAGGCGTGTCGTCTGTCTCTCCTGCAAGACGAGGAAAGTCCGTCAAGACATGGTCTGTAGCCGCCAGCGCTGATGCAACAAACGAAAAGAAACACAGACCAGCAATGCCAAAATGGTTTTTCATCTCAGATTCTCCTTCAGCGAACTATGATTCTCATGGCAACCGGGCCGACAGACAGCGTTCCTGAACCAAACCGGTAATCCCCAAATGGCATTTCAACACCGCCAATCGTCAACGATGCAACCCGCATCGCAACGCCAGACGCTATATCAAGAGACGTCTCTGACGCAAGCGACATGTTCGCCGTCCGGTGAAACACACCGGATTCTGCAATCGTCATCTTCGCAGATCCGTTCACGTCGATGTTTTCGGCATTGCGCCACGAGCCACCGTCCTCAAAAGTCAAAATGCCGGAATTGACGGACAGATCGCCCTTCGCCGTCATGGCACGATTAACGACGGTTGTGAAGTTACCTGAAAAATCCACTGACAGGTCTCCGGCGAAGTCAATCCAAGGCGTGGAGTTCTTCGTCTGGTTCACGTAAAGCAAGGCAGGCCGTTCACTTGAATTGGTTACGACCGTCGGCTTGCATCCGGCCAGTTCCTTAGTGTCCAAGCGTCCGACACGCTGTACCGTTCCGCATAGATCCCAAATGGTATCATGCCCCAGCATCATTGTTTTACCCGCATTGTCAAACGCCCAATCCACCGTGGTTTTTAGTGTGCATTGATTCAGACGGAAATCCTCCAACCCGTTATCTCGGCCTATTCCAGGCAACTCATTCCCGGCCACGGCAAATGTAATCACGCCTGCTGATCCGGCAGAATCAAACCCTTCGGGCTTTATCGCCATCGAATGCTTCAATTTGACGGGGCTGCCTTCGATTGTCAATTTCCCGGCGCCAGGACGCAGGCGGAAATATCCCGAATTGGCGCTGTCCGCATCTTCAATACCCCCTTTAAACACTATGTCAGAACCTTTCCAAAAATAGACATCCAGATTCCGGTTTCCGAAAGTAAGCTTTCCATTGACAGTCGACAGCCCCGCCCAACAGGCCAATGCATGGCGATTCCAATCCGAACTGTCGTTATTGTTGAAGAATACATCCTTATCAAGTGTTGCCCCATATAGAGTAAAGGTCTTTCTGGGACCGACAATCACCTTGCCGGAGCCATTCCCCAAAGTCATGCCGTTCTCCAGACGGATTCCACCGTCATCCAGATAGATGTCGCCTGCAAAATCGCTATCATTCCTCAAAATCAATTCCGCAGATCCATTCTTGCGGACCGCGTACTTTGCAAGAGGATCAGATGAAATTGAGCCTGTTAGCTTAAGTTCCGTCCCAACCTGCCAAATCTGATCTCCGTCAACCTTTATCGGAGATGAAATGGAGCGTTGGCCGGTACCGGATACCGTTATTCCACCTGATGCAAGGCGAAGCAGCGCATTTTCGCCTGCTGCACCTATCTCGAACGCACCGGATCCATTCAAGGAAACGCCATTCAGGAAAGTGTCACCGACAACAATGGCTGCGGATCCGGTAGCGAACACGGCGTACACGGAACCATCCGAGAGATTTACCGTATCCGACCAATTGTCTGAATTGGTCACCAATGTGTCGCTTCCGCCGGCCGTCCAATCGACCTGCGTTCCTGCGATCGCTCCATACGGCACATATATCGTCCCTGAGCCTTTAAGCCATTCGACATCGGATGAAGTATAGCGCCCCGGCGCAAGATTCTTTCCGGCAACGGTTCCAGACGCAACATATATCCCAATGCCTTCTCCCAATATGAGTTTGCTGTCTTCACCAAGATTCAACGTGAAAGCGGCATCGTCGACAAAGTATTCCGATGTAAGAATTTCAAGCACCGCACCGTCGCCAAGCGTGATCTTGTCGAACCTGCTGCACATCACATGATCGTCAAGCCTAAACACTTCTCCGTCTTCAAGCCGCAGCAAACATTCTGAAAGTTCACGCCGTCCATTGTTGAGAACCTCCAGAACCCCTTCGCCCATCTCATAGAAGCCATGCTCCCTCGCAACTCCATCAACAGTCAAAAATCCAACCGTCTGCGTAACGACAGTTCCGCCTTCACCGGCGGCTATCGACAATATTCCGCTTCCGTCCAGCTGAATCTCCGCCATAAGTCCGAAAACATTCCCCGAAGCGATAGCGACCGCTGCTCCATCTGAGATCGTTATCTTCTCGGCATTCCTCCACGAACCGTTTCCAGTGAAAACAAGCGCGCCTCCATTAACGGCAATATGTCCACTAGCAGACGACGGATAATCCAACGTCGTAATTTTGGATCCTGCAAAATCGACGGAAAGTCTACCGCCGAATACGACTTGGGGCGTCGAATTCTCGGCAGGATTCAAATACAGTTTGGCCAGCGTCGCTGCTGATGAATTGGTTATGACGGAAAGCGGCCCCTCCTTGCTTTCATAGTTAAGTCGATTGATGTTAAGATGCCCGACTCTTTGCGATGTCCCGCAAAGGTCCCAAAGCGAATCGCAACCGAACTCGATTCGTTGGCTTGCATTGTCAAACGCCCAATCCACGGTTGTGGAAAGCTTGGAGCAGGTAAAACGATTTGCTTGCGCACCTTTATTTCCTACTGCCACTATTTTATTTCCGGCAACTGAAAACACCAGATGAAACCCATAGTCGGAATTAGCCGTTCGTCGCCCATTAAGCACCGAAATAGGATATGAAAAATCAACAGGAACCCCGGTGAATTCCACGGTACCGCCAGATGCTTCCCTGAAATACAGGTATCCTCCACCATCCATGCCACCCTCAAACCGAGTATAACTGTTTACATAAGGATAC
>JAFXEA010000203.1 GCA_017521065.1 Kiritimatiellia bacterium
ACGGCAACGTCGAGGCGTGGGTCTCTACTCTACAAAAAATCAAATGATTCAGTGAGATGGATCTTGGGTGCCGTGATGGCACTGTCGATCACGATTTCATTCGCGGCAACTGAACGTGAATATATCTGGCCTGACGGAAAGATGCCAAACGCCCAGCCTCACCAGATCGGCGCAACGACCGCCGAGGTAAAGGCTCCGGGGTTCAAGGCTGACGACTATCGCCGTCCCTATCTTGACTGGTTCGACCCGCCGGCCGGTGACAAGAAGTCCGACATATGCATGATCCTCATTTCGGGCGGCGGGTACAAAAGCTGCTGCGACGTGGGCCTTGTCGAGAGGTGGCGCAAGAAATTCACGGCGATGGGAATCAGGTGCGTCTCCCTCACATATCGTACGCCTCGCCCAAAAGGTCTGGCGATTCACCAGACGGCGTGGGAGGATGGTCAGCGAGCTGTCCGTCTCGTGCGTTCGCAGGCGGCGAAGCGTGGCTTCAACCCGGAGAAGATCGGAACTATATCGATGTCCGCAGGCTCGCATCTCGCGACGCTTCTTGCGACCAGTTCCCAGACTCCGGCCTATGCCCCTGTGGACTCTCTCGACACCACCACTCCCTGTCATATCAACTGGGCGATAACATGCGCGATCGCTTATGCCCTTACGGACGGGATCGGCGTTCCCAACTCCCGGAACGGAGAGGCGATAGACGTGCAGCTTGATCCGGTTTTCAAGTTCGATTCCAAGACACCGCCGATGTGCATGTTCCATGGCGGACTCGATCCGTATTCGCCTAATGCATCGACGCAGGTGTACCGTCAGCTCCGTAGGATGAAAATCCCTGCAGAACTCCATCTCTACGCCAACCGTCCGCATGGATTCTTTGGCAAGGCGGACAAAGGGGAGTTCGCGACCGGGTACGATAACTGGTTCGGACGCGCCGCAGAATTCATCCGCCAGATGAACTTCGATGGGCAGCTTGGTTTCCCTGTGGAGCTGATGACCCGCTTCCCGGACGATTCCGCTCGTGCGGAATACATCAAGGAGGATCTGTGGCCGGAAGGCAAAATGCCTGATGTGCAGACGAACCAGTGCAAGCCGTATCTTGAATGGCATATGCCGAAGGAACTGAAGACGAAGGCGATCCAGATCGTGTATTCGGGTGGAAGCTACATGGGTAACGGTCCTGATGGATTCGAGGTGGCTCCGGTTCGCCGCTATCTCAACGCGAAAGGCATGGCGGTCGTTACGATGAAATACCGCACCCCGCGTCCGCTGAACGGACTTGCCAAGCATATGACCGCATGGCAGGATCTTCAGCGCGCAGTGCGCGTTGTCCGCTCAAAGGCTGCGGAGAAGGGTCTTGATCCGAACCGCATAGGCATAATGGGTTCTTCCGCAGGCGGACATCTCACGCTCATGGGCGTGACGTCGTCCCGCAGCCGTTCTTATACGAATATCGACGCTGTCGACAAGCTTCCATGCAATGTGCAGTGGGCGGTTGCGATCTATCCCGCATATTCGCTTACCGACGGAGCAATGAAGCCCAACACCTATGGCGGCAACGAGGACGATGCGCGTCTTGTTCCTGAGTTTGCCTTCGACCCTGATACATGTCCGACTTTGTTCATCCATGGCGATGCTGACGGTTGGGCGGCGATGAACTCTGTCAAGTGCTGGGAGCAGATGCGCAGGATGGGGATCCAGAGTGAACTCCATACGCTTGCTCTCCGCGCCCACTGCTTCCAGAGGAAGGCCTCTCCCGGAACGGGAAGCTACACATGGCTTGACCGCATCGGCGAGTTCATGAACCAGCAGAAGATATTCGTTCCGACGAAGACGAATAAATGACGGCTTGCAATTGCGCTCCACATCGTCAACCGTTGGGAAGATTCGTATGTGAAGAAGTTAAAGCGATAATAATCTTTTTTCATTGAACCTTTTTCTGGTTTTCTGCATTGTCATTTTGTAAAGGGAGTGATACCCTTTACGACCGATGGAAATCTGGCAAGAGATACGGAAAAACGGTGAAAACGGAGCCAAAAAGCTTGTTTCCGACTACGGGAACAGGCTTTTTGCCGCCGCTATCCTTCTTTGTGCCGATGAACATGAGGCGGAAGAGCTTGTTTTCCGTACGTTTGACCGAGTCATAAAGAAAATAAGGCAGTATGAGCCGACGGGCGAGTTTTTCAGCTGGATATATGCAATCATGCTCAATTTCCGCCGGATGGATCTGCGCAAAAGGCATTTGGATATAGTGCCGGTAGGAACGCCGAGGGATATCCCTGAGGCTTCGCCGTCAGGTGTCGCCGATGTGCGTAGGATGTTCACAAGGGAGGATGTCGGCAATGCCCTTGCGAAGATATCTCCGCTGCTGCGCGAAGTTGTAGTGCTCAAGTATTTTGAAGGTCGCGACATTGATGAAATAGCCGAAATGCTCACCGTGCCGCCCGGTACGGTGAAGTCCCGTCTTCACAATGCGCGAAAGGAACTCTGCGAACTGTTGAACAGACAGAAAAAGGAGGAATGCCATGACTGAAATGGAATTCGATGAGATGATGTCCATGAGGATGCGCGAGGTGGTCGCCGACAGGTGTCTTCCGGCGAATTTTCAGGATAGGCTTGTGCGGTCTGTGAAGGGATCCAAGATCGCTTGGCGCATGAAGCTTGCTGCTGTCATAGCGGTTGCGGTGGCGCTTGGTGTCGCCATTACGGGTGTAACGCGCAATGACCGTTCCGGAAGATCGCATGAACCGATGCTGATCGCCGCCGATGCCCCTACGGACAATACAGAGGTGTCCAGCTGGTTCCTGCTCGGGTATCTGCGAGAATGCTTCAAACGAAACAGAAACAACAGAAAAAAGGAAGAAGAGTAATATGGCTATAATGGGGCAAGGTATCGTGCTGATGATCGCCGGAATGGGGATCGTTTACGTATTCCTATATATAATGATAATCGTCTGCGAAAAGGCGAGCAAGCTCGTGTCGAAATTTGACTATCTCGTGCCGGATGAACCCAAGAAGGTCCGCAAGGCCCCAGCTCCGGCGGCATCCGCCTCCGCGCCCGTCGCCAAGGTTGCCGCTCCAAGCGAAGGCACCCAGGTGACGGCTCCGGTTCCTGGCATGGTGCTTCGCATCACCGCGCAGAACGGACAGGAGGTTGCCAAGGATGATGAAATCCTCGTCATGGACGTGATGAAGATGGAGACGCCCATCACCGCGCCTTGCGCAGGCAAGGTATCAATCCTTGTCGCACAGACGGACAAGGTCGCCACAGGAGACGTGCTTGCCGTGGTGGGTTAGTCGTTAGCTGTTAGTTAATTAGTTATTAGGTTAAGGAGATAAAATGAGAAAGATATTGATGGCGATGCTTTTGCTGTGCGGAACGGCAATCGCTCAGGCCGAAGAGGATTGGAAGACTACGCTCTCCAAGGTCGGTGACCTTGCCGGAGAGACGGGCATCATGGCATTCATGAGCAAGGAGGCTCCCGCCTACATCACGGGCAATACAGCCACTGCCGACCGTGCGGCGAAGCCCGATCTTTCGAAGCCGCGCACTGGCAGCAACGTCGGTGCTAACCGCAACGGCTACTGGGACAAGGATGGCAAGTGGGTCGGAGGCTACTTCGACGACACGGGTGCGTTCGTAAAGGGGCATGAAGTGAAGA
>JAFXEA010000204.1 GCA_017521065.1 Kiritimatiellia bacterium
ATTTTTGTTTCCGCGGCAGTATTTTTGGCTGTTCTTGTGCTGATAATTGTTTTCAGGGAGGAAATCGCCGTGAACTATTATGCGCCTCGGAACTGGCAGTCGCCGCATGGCCACGAACGCCTTCCAAGCCATCTTTGGCCTGAGCGTACCTGGTGGGAGAGTCTGAAAAGCTATTTCTGATGAGATGCTGCCGAAGGAGAAAGTCATGAAAGCGAGAATCGCGGCAAGTGCACTGTTGATGTTTGCGGTCGCTCCGTGCTTTGCCGCGGAGGTGGCGCTGCCGGCGCCTCCACCGAGCGAATACGCTGACACCGAGGCGTCGACCAACCTTGCCTTTTCGCTGCGGACGGAAGGGCGCAGCTCATTTGAAATCACGATCTCGCTCCAGGCAAGCGCAAGCAACAACCTCGAGGTCGCGTTCGGCTGCGACGCCGACAGCGACGGCGAGCTGTCGGCCGAGGAGCAGTCCCTGACCGTCGGCTGGGATTCCGGCAGCTGGTTTATGCGGGACGACGCCACCGGCGAGAGGGCGTCCGTTCCCCGCGCTGACGGCCAGCGCCGGCTCGACTTCCGCGTAATGATCGACTCGAAGCTGCGACCGCGCGGACTCGTCGCTCGGGACGGTGGCGTCGTGTTCGCCTACGACGCCAGGTCTATGCCCAGTTCGGCGTTTGATCCTGACTGGAACCTTGTCCGCGTCACCGCGCGCGGCTTCCGCAACCCGATGGAGCGGTTGTCAGTCGGCTTCGCCCCAGCCGGCTTCAGCGTCCACCTCAAATAACCGCGGCAGATTCCGCGGCAGTTTTGGTATAATACACCCCAATGGCAGACAACGTGACCGAGGAATTGGCGTGATCAAGTTTCTGAAAAAGGCAAAGCGGGCTCTGGTGGCGTGGCGCGTGCGCGTGAAGACGCGCCGCGAGAACCGAGCGACACATTGGCACTTAAACGCATGCCTGATTTTCGCTGCGTCCAGTGCGCTCATGTTGAGCCTGCCGGCCATCGGCACTGGATACGAACCGGATCCAGAGAAGTATCAGAAGGCGCTGCGTGATGTCGTTGAATTCAGCTGCAAGGAGTTCGCGCAGTACGGGATAGCTGTTGATCCTTCTCGCTTGAAATACGGCGACCAAGAAATTGTCGACTCTTTTCTCAAAGGTCGCGAATACTACCGAGATGGTTATCGCAATGAGGTGCCGCTGGAGCCCAAGCTCGCCTGGCTTGCAGAACTCTTTGGCGATCGATATGCCGAGTACGAGGGCAGGTGGCGGCGGAAGGTCTCTGAGGACAAGGCGCATCCAGGGCGGGTTTTGTCGAAGGAGGAAATCTCTGAGCGTCTTGACGCACTGAAGTCCCTCGGGTCCTCGCCAGTTGAGATGGACTCGGGCATGTGCCGGAGCAGCTCTGGCTATGCCGCTATTGATGCGGACTGCATCCATTGTGGGCGAAGTGTTGTCTATAGCGAACTTGATGAAGTCTGTCACGGCAACCCCCCGGCCTATTACAAGAAGGTCGCTGAGGAGCTGGGGCGCCTTGGGATAAAGGTCGAGGTCGATGGTCGTGCGGCTTGTCCAAAGTGCTGTCCATATCCCTGTGACTTCAAGCTCGGAGAATTTGCGCGCAAGGTTCGCTTTAAGGACGATGTCGATTGGTCGAAGGTCAATGATCGCCGGATAAGAGCGTTAAGAGGTGATCAGTTGCTGACGGTGACGCAGAAGTTCGGAGGGGGCTTCTCTTCGTCGGGCTATGATGTTTTCGGCGTTTTCAAGGAGGCATGGGTTCGGATCCAAGGTAATGGATACATGATATACGAGCAACCCGGGAAGGGATTTCTGTACGGGATGGACAGACGCGATGCTGCTGTAATCTTTGCCGAACCGCGAGAAGAGGTAACGGTCCCAGGCGAGGGCATTTTCGTTAAGATTGTCGATTTTGTTTACCCGAGTCCCGTCTATGTCCCGGCTTCGATGGTTGATGTTGTCGTCAGCGCCCAGGCTAGCAAGTTGGAGGATATCCCGCCGACGTTCTTTATTGTTAACGGGAATCGTTTCCCGGCGTCGGAGTACACGGCGCAATTGCTCTTGGCGTTTGCGAAGGGGTACTCTAGGTTCTATGCAGGAGCATTTCAAGACCATTATGCCGTGGCGCAGGCTGAGCCATGGTTGCGCAAGGTGCTCCTTGGCGAGCCATCAGCCCCGGCGCCACATATTAATGGCGTGCCTGGCTCAAAGGGTGACGGATTTCGTATGAGATGGGAACTGGATCAGGATTGGTACTTTAAGTCTTTCCTGCCAGGCATCCAAGCGGAGCTTGAAAAGATAGATTCCAACGCAAAGGATCTGACAGTCGCTTTTGAGCCGGCGTCAAAGTCGGAGATGCCGTACGAAGGCCCTGTGGCTGGGTTTGCCGGTGCGGTTAAGTGGAATATCTTTGGAGCCTCCCCTGAAAAATGGGAAGTGGACATGGAGTATGGGATATGCGCTATATGGGGCAATGCTCCGTGCCGTCATTATGTAGTTCTCGTGACTTCGTTGGGGACGGACAACAATG
>JAFXEA010000205.1 GCA_017521065.1 Kiritimatiellia bacterium
ATCGTTCAATAGCTCCGTTTCGTGGTAGCGGCAGTCGTGCTTTTGAATAGGCCGAGACGGAGATAGGGGAGTATGTCGTTCACAAGCGTGTAGTCGAGATCGAAGAACGCAATGCCCGCCGCACCATTTTGGCGCGCAAGTTTTATCTGGTCTATCACCTGACGTACGTTGAGCCTTGATTCGATGGCCGTGACGCCGATTCCAGATACGATCTTGCGCGCATGGGAAGGGGGTCCGCATTGCTGGGCTACGAGCGAGGCGTATTTGTTTCCGTCCTCAACATAGTTCATGGGAACCATCCAGTCCACCATTCCGGCGTCAAGCCAGCTCTGCCAGTCCTGTCCGACGGCGGCGATGCAGCTCGGGTACTTCCCGAAAACCGCAGTGGAGAAAATAGCGGAAGGGCGAATGCCTTTCACCTTCATCCGCGCCTGCGCCACAAACTGACCGACAGGTTTCGTCGCATTCTTTGGCAGCTTTGCGCCTTCATACCATCTGACGAAATCCAGATGCACTCCGTGTACCGCATAGCGGCGTGTAACCTCATCGATTGCGGAAAGCAGGTACTGGCACAGTTCGGCGTTTGACGGATCGAGATATTCGGAGAGCTCGCCTTTTTTGCTTTTGAGTCTCCAGCCTTTCTTTGCGAACGTCTGCAGCCGTGCGGACGTTCCTCTCGTTCCGGTGAAGCACATGATCCATGCATGGACCCTTATCCCTGTGCCGGCGGATGCCTTAAGGCATGCCGCAAGCTGATCGCCTTTCTGTGTGAATGTTGCACTTGGCGGCAGCACCTTGGACGGATAGTGGGCAAAGCCAGCGCCTGCAACATTCACGAAAATATCTGTGATACCATACCGCTGAAGTTCGCGGAACGTGCGTGGCCAGTCTCCAGGATAGAGTCCCTGTCCTGAATGTTCCCATACCGCCCGTATTTCGCCTGGACGAGGCTTCTGCGCAAGCGCGTACTGTCGGTCCGCTTCGCGCTGGGCCTTGCGCTTTGCGATGAACTCCGTGTAGCTCCAGGCACCAGGGACGCTGGCCCCTGCGACAGCCGCAAGGAACTGGGCTTTTGCCTTTTCGTCTCCATCCGCAAGAAGGACGTGTGTCATCCACCAGCCTGTGTTCGATGATAGAACCGCTGCATCTCCTGTGGATCTGCCCGATCTGTCGTGCCACATGGCGATTACGCGCGAGCGTCCTTGCACCGGGTGGGCGGTGAAGATGTTCGCGGAACTTTGCACCATCTCGGACGGAACGCCGCGCGGCGCAGTTTTCCCGAATACGATCTTGGAAAACTGTCCGGCACCGTTCGATTTTTTGTATGCGCCCATCTTCACACCGAAGAATGAGGCGACTTTCGGTGAATCGGAGTAGAACGAGAACATCTTTCCGCCACGCGCTGCGAATGACGTCATCGCCGGAAGATGGGCATCCTTGGGCATCACGAGGTACGCGAGCTTTTTGCCTTTCAGTCCAGATGAGATGGCCTTTTCATCGACGAAGTCCGCCTTGACCCCGTTCATGCCGAGCCAGCGGACGATATGCCGCCCAAGACTGAGCCCGAACCCGGAAGCGGGGGCGACAACGGCGATGTCGGCGGCGAACACTACGCCGCATTTCATCGCCAAAAGCAACAACAACATAAATCTCTTCATAATATGAAAACGATTATATCATTATTGCTGTGATATTGATAGAGGCTCAGAAAACTTTAAAGTTTTAGGCGCTTTGTCAAAGTAGATGTTACTACCACAGTCGCATCAACTTTGACAAAGGTCTTGCGGCATATTCAAACATAAAATGAAATATTCTCTTGCGTTTGCAGATGGGTTTTGGTATCTTATCCACCCATCTGCGACCGACTAAGGATTCGTTCCCTCTCGCGGGTTTATCTCTCATGTGTGAGGGTTCACCTTCGTCTGTCGCGGCATAGCATAGCCAGAGTGCGCGGCGAAGGAAAGCGGTTGCGCCGATGGCGGACACGAAAATTCAGCTTACCAAGACAGAAAGAAAAGGAAAAGAAAAATGATAGACAAAGCAGCAGTCCGCAGTGAATTCGGACGTCACGATCGTGACACGGGATCTTCCGAGGTTCAGGTCGCCACGCTCACCAAGCAGATCCAGGCGCTCACCGAGCACCTCAAGCAGAACAAGAAGGACCACTCCTCCCGTTATGGCCTTCTCCGCAAGGTGAACAACCGCCGCAAACTCCTCGACTACATCAAGCGCGAGGATGAGGCCAAGTACAAGGACCTCATCAAGAAGCTCGGTCTCCGCCGCTAAGGTAGGGTGCAATGGAAAATACCAAACAATTCAAGGTTGCGATAGGCGGGCAGGATCTCGTCATCGAAACCGGGCTTCTGGCCATGCAGGCCGCAGGAGCCGTCACCGTGTCGTATGGTGACACTACGGTCTTTTCGGCCGTCACCAACACCGACACGCCGCGCGAAGGAATCGATTTCTTCCCGCTCCAGTGCGAGTACCGCGAGAAGTTCTACGCCGCAGGCAAGTTCCCCGGCGGATTCTTCAAGCGTGAGGCGCGCCCCAGCTCGAAGGAGATCCTCACGGCCCGCATGTGCGACCGTCCGATCCGTCCTCTTTTCCCCGACGGCTACTACAACGATGTGCAGGTCAACTCCATGCTCATCCAGGCCGACGGTACGCGTGAGGCCGACTTCCTCGCCGTGAACGCGGCTTCGGCGGCGCTTCACATCAGCGAGATTCCGTTCATGGGCCCGATCGGCTGCGTCCGTATCGGTCGCGTCGACGGCGAGTGGGTGATCAACCCCACGCACGATCAGAAGGCCAAGAGCGACATCGATCTTCTCTACGCGGGTGTCCGCGGCAAGTTCCTCATGATGGAAGGTTCAGCCTCTGAGGTTTCTGATGAGGACTTCATCGCCGCCCTCAAGCGCGCCCATGAAGAGGTCGAGAAGATCATCGACCTTCAGATTGAGATGCGTCGTGCGCTCGGCAAGCCCGACAAGGTGATTGTCGATGTCCCGCAGCCGCAGGACAAGATGGATTTCATGCGCGCCGAAGGAGGCGAGGCTCTCGCCGCCGCTCTGCTCATCAAGGGCAAGCTTGAGCGTCAGGGCAAGGTGTCCGCGATCAAGGAAGACCTCCTGAAGAAGGTTTCCGAGAAGTGGCCTGAGATCGACGCAGTCGGTTTCGTGCATCTTTTCGACGCTCTTGAGATCGAGACCGTGCGCAACAACGTGCTCCAGCACGGCAAGCGCATCGACGGCCGTGCGCAGCACGAGATCCGTCCGCTGTCGGCGCAGGTCGGAGTTCTTCCGCGCGTCCACGGTTCGGCGGTGTTCTCCCGCGGCGAGACGCAGTCGTTCTCGACCGTCACGCTCGGCACGAAGAAGGATGCCCAGGAGCTCGACTCCGCTACGGGCGGTCCGCTCTCCAAGCGCTTCATGCTTCACTACAACTTCCCGCCGTACTGCACGGGCGAAGTGGGCCGTCTCGGCTCCACAGGTCGTCGCGAGATCGGTCATGGCGCGCTCGCAGAGCGTTCCATCGCGGAGGTTCTTCCGGACGAGTTCCCCTATTCCATCCGCGTGGTCTCCGAGATCATGGGCTCGAACGGCTCCTCGTCGATGGCTTCGATCTGCAACGGTTGCCTCGCCCTTATGGACGCAGGCGTTCCGCTCAAGCGCACGGTCGCAGGCATCTCGATCGGTCTTTTCACCAACGCAGACCAGAGCCAGAAGGTTCTCGTCACCGACATTCTCGG
>JAFXEA010000206.1 GCA_017521065.1 Kiritimatiellia bacterium
ATGTCGCCGCTCCTTCGATGCGTCTCGACAAGGGGCAGATCTCTGATTTCATTGAAACCTCGCTTCCCGGACAGGCGTTGGTCGTGTATCTTGAGGACAGAAAGCCCGGCGATGCCGCCGAAGCGCAGATGGTCCGCAGTCAGATCCGCAACGAACTCAGTCAGGCGACGTCTTTCGAATATGCCGCTGCGTGGAACAAGTGGAATCTCTCCCGCATGAACCTCAAGGCTGGTGCTGGCGCTTCGATGGAGGAGTATGACGATGAAGGTGAAGTTCCGGAGAATTGATCCATCCGCAGAACTGCCAACTTATGCCCATCCCGGTGATGCCGGGATGGACATTCGTTCTATAGAGGAGCTTACCATAGAGCCGGGTGCCCGTGCGCTCGTGCACACAGGCCTTGTGATGGTGCTTCCCCCAGGATATGAGGCGCAGGTGCGTCCGAGAAGCGGACTGGCCCTTAAGAACGGTGTTACAGTGCTCAATACGCCTGGTACGATTGACGAGGGGTACCGTGGCGAAATTGGTGTGATACTCGCGAATTTCGGATCTGAACCGTTCAAGGTGGAAAAAGGCGCAAAGATCGCCCAGATGGTGATTGCGCCTTGCACACGCGCAGAAATCGTTGAGACCGACGAGGTGGATGATACAGTGCGCGGAACTGGTGGATTTGGGTCATCTGGATTGTCCTGATTGCACAATATCATATGTCAGACGATTATGAACTGATGGATTCCGGGGACGGAAAAAAGTACGAGCGGTTTGGCAACGTTTCGCTCGTAAGGCCGTGTTCGCAGGCGATGTGGCGACCGGAACGTCCTGCGGACTGGTTGCGGGCGACAGCGATGTTCGACCGTGAGGACGGCAACCGCTGGCACAACCGTGGTGCCTTGCCGAAGGAGTGGACCATTGAGACGTCCGGCATAAAGTTCCGATTGAGCGGAACGGATTTCGGTCATCTCGGCATATTCCCCGAACAGCGCTCCCAGTGGAAGTGGATCAGGGATACCATCGCCGCCAATGGAGGTTCGCGCAATTCTGTGCTGAACCTTTTTGCCTACTCTGGCGGAAGTACGATGGCCGCCGCGCTCGGCGGCGCTGAGGCATGCCATCTTGACGCCTCCAAGGGCATGGTGCAGTGGGCGCGAGACAATGCGGCTTTGAATGGGCTCAAGAACCATCCAATACGCTGGATAACGGATGATGCGCACAAGTTCATGGAACGTGAGAACCGCCGCGGACGACGGTATGATGCGGTGATCTTCGATCCTCCCACTTTTGGGCGAGGCGCAAACGGTGAGATGTACAAGATTGAACGCGATCTAAAGAAGACGATTTCGCTTGTTAAAGGAGTGCTTTCCGATAAGCCGCTTTTTGTGCTGTTCTCGTCCCATACCCCGGGGCTTTCCTGCATCGTTGCCGCGAACATCATGTCACAGGCGTTCCCTGATGCGAAGATCGAGACGGGGGAGATGCTGCTTGAAGGGCGTTCGTTCCCGTGCCCGTCGGGCATATACTGCCGTGTGGTCTTTCCCCGTGCCGTTTGCTATAATTCCATGCCGTGAAAAAACTGATCGTCATATCCGGCAGCGGCATATATCCCGAACTTGTGGTACGAGGCGCTAAAGCGTCCGGCGTGTCGCAGGTGGATGTGCTTGCCGTGCGTGGATCGACAAGCCGCGCCACCAAGAAGGCGGCGGACGGCGTGCATGAAATAGGCATAGGTGAGATCGCCGCAGGGATCCGTTGGGTAGCTGCGCAGGGATATGACGGAGCGATACTTGCCGGTCAGATCAATCCTCTTTCGCTCTTCAGGTCGCGGTTCGACGATGAGGTCAAGGCGTGGCTCCGTTCCTTGCCGTGCAAGAATGCACATACCGTTTTCGGGAAGCTCATCGAGGAGTTCGGGAAGGTTGGGGTGAAGATTCTCCCTGCAACGAGCTACATGGACGATTGTCTGCCGGGCGAAGGTGCTCTTACCGTGCGGAGTCCCGACGAGCGTGAGCAGAAGGATATCGCGCATGGGGCAGCGGTCGTACGTGATGTCGGACGGCATGACGTGGGGCAGACGGTCCTTGTGAAAGAGGGGATGGTGCTTGCGGTCGAGGCGTTTGAGGGAACTAACGCCGCAATATTGCGCGGCGGCAAGCTTGGCGGCAAGGGAGCGGTGATCTTCAAAGGGGCTCGAGAAGGACATGATATGCGCTTTGACGTGCCTGTCATCGGAATGAAGACGCTCAAGACGATGAAACGCGCCGGCGTTACTGCTCTCGGATTCCAGGCGGGGCGGCAGATTGTTCTCGACAAGGAGTCTGTCATTGCCTACGCAAACCGTCATGGAATTGCGCTGGTCGGGATGAAGACAGATCTTCCTCCCGCACCGACGCGTCCTGATGGCGAGGGGAGCGTCTCATGAGTCGGAGTGATAGGAAAAAGCTGATGCGTAGGCTCCGCCGCCCGTTCGAATGGTTCGGGATCTGGCTCGGAGTGCTTGTGCTGGCAAGCCTGTCTCACCGGATGCTTTTCGCATTGTGCGATTTCATGGCAGCGGTCATGTACCGTGTCGATGCACGCGGCAGGAAGCGGGCGTTGGCTAATCTGCGCATAGTGATGGATACGGGAGATGCGCGGAGTGCGCGATACAATCCGAATGCGCTCAAGTACGCGCCTACTCATGCCGAGGAGTTGATCATCAGGAGAAGCTACCGGAACATGGCAAGGACTGTCGGACATGCGTTCTGGACTTGCCGCAACGCAAGGGCGCGGGTTGAGGAGGCCGGGGAGATGAGCGAGGCGGGGAAGGCGTTTCTCGCCGCAAACAGACCGGCGGTGACAGTCTCCGGACACATAGGGTGCTGGGAGATACTTTCGCAGCTTGCATTTCTTGAAGGCCATCCAATGATGTCTGTAGCCAAGGATATCGGAACGG
>JAFXEA010000207.1 GCA_017521065.1 Kiritimatiellia bacterium
ACATCCCCCTTGATGTTCAGTCCGTTCAGGGAATAGTCCTTCGTCGGCATGAGCGCGTCGTCTTTCGTCTTCGCCCCCATGAGTTCGCAATGGGGTTTCATGAGTGATTCGACGAGCGCAGCGACCTTGTCCTTGCGCGGATGCATCCGCTTGACGTTCTCCAGAACCATCGCGATGCCGCCCGCGCTCGTTTGGTACTTCTGCGCGAACTGCTCGGCGAGTTCTGTGGGGACGAGGCGTTCAAGCCGGAACTTCTTCACGCTGTTGCGCCAGATGGCCGAACGCTGGCGCGTGCCGAGCTTGTCGAAGCGGATCGAATAGTCGAAACGACGCCGGACGGAATCGTCCAACGCCCTTGCCGGGGCATTCGATATCCATATCGTCGGCAGTTTCGTCTCGTCGAGAATCGAGTTGATCACGCCTTTTTCGGAACCAGACGACCCCATGCCGCCGAACAACACCGCGAAACAGTCCATGCTCGTGCGAAGAAGTTGGTCGGACTCGTCCACCATCACCATGCTCCGTTCGCGCGGCACCTGATCGTTGCAAATCCGGATGCCGGCCATCCGGCTCTGCGGCGAGTTGCGCTCGCCGTCCCGATCGCCCTGCCGTATCTCGTAGAGGTCGAGGCCGAGCTCCTGGGCGAGCGTCTTCGCAAAGCTCGTCTTGCCCGTTCCCGGCTCGCCGTAGAAGAGAATGTTCACGCCGCGCCTGCCAGATTTCGCGGACGGTATCATCTTGCTCAGAATGCCGCCATGCTCTTCAGCGAGCTTTCCGTAGTAGTCCCACGGCAGGGCGTCTTCAGTAGAGGTTTTCTTGTAGAACTGCCCCTCCAGCATCTCGCCGTCTCCGTTTTCGAGATAGGCCCTGAACGTACTCCCGCGCGCGAAGTCGCCGTCCGAGTCGAGCACTTCGTAGCGTCTTAGTTTCCCGCTCGCCGCCAGCGCGTTCGTCACCGTGCTGCACGGACGGTCTATGGCCATCGCTATGAACATGGCCCGGTCGTTGCGTCCGTTGGTGCTTCCGACGGGGAAGTCGTCAAAGCACGTCATGGCGCGGACCGCGGCGTAGATGAGGGTTTCCCGTTCAACTTCATCGAGCTTCAAAACACGGCAGATTTCATCCATGCGCGTCTCGATGGGGTCTTTTCGCCGGCACGTGCGCGATTTGCGTTTTCCGAGAACATCGCACCACTCCTCCAGCATTTCGCGGCAACGGGCGCGGCTCTCCTTGTCCTTGTTCCAGAGTTCGCGCAGGAGGCCATCCGTCGAGCAGCGCCTCAACGAGAAATCGACGATTCTTCCTTCATCGTTCGCTTTGTCGTACACACGCTCTACACCGACCGAGTCGCACTTGGCCAAGGTCTCGAGGGAAAAATATTTTTTGAGGAAGACTTTCGCCTCATTCTCGGTAGTGTTGTTGCTGTTGGCGAATATATCGAAGAAGTCGCAGTCATCGACATCGCGCTTCCAGTTATGCATGAAGTTTCTGAAAAGGCGCAGCTCCTGCCTGAAAAGCCAACCGTCGCTCATGTTGTTCTTGAATCTTTGCATCTGGGTTTTCTCCTGTTTTGTTCCGCTACCCATTAGCAACATCCGTGCCAACACAAAAACCGAGGGGCGAAAGTCGCCTACCGCGCTCTTCCACCGCTCAATATTTTACCTGATGCTCAAAAACTGATTACACCACAGGATCGGTGCAAAGTCACGGCGGCCGCAGTCGCAATCCCAAGCCGCTCCTTCGCCTGCGGCACAATCCCGCAGACGACGGAGGTGTAGATGTCGCGGTTGGAGAGAAAGGTGGTCATAGACTGCCGCTCAAACAACCACGGTCCCGTCAAGCCTGCGGAACGACTTCTCGCAGGAATATGTATCGCTTCCCGCAGTGGCGTACTCGCTTACGATCATTCGATCGACGAATCCTGGATTAGCTCTGGCGAGGTTCGCAGATTCCAATATCGCCTTGATCGATTTGGGGATTTTGATTCCTTCCGTCCGAGAAAAGGCATGCAGGGAGTGCAGCGCTTCCTCTTTCGTGAACGCATAATGATGCTGAAGCGCAAAATACGTCTCGGAAAGCACAAGCGCAGAGACGGCAAAGTCATCACCGTCTGCAATCTCCGCCGCGATGCGCTCGCCGACTTTCTCCGCCGCCCCTTCCGGCAATCCGGATATGATTCGCACGACCACCGATGTGTCAAGCCCGTGCGTCATGGCATCTTCCTTCCTGCAGCTATGCTTTCGCGAATCGATGCCATGTCGTGCGGTCCGTTCGCGTTCTTGCGCACGAAGCGCCGTCCGACGCCAAAGCAAGACAAATTCGGCTTTTTGCCGCCACGCGGCTTTGCTGCCGATATTTCAGGGACCATTTCCGGATCGGGCACAAGGCCGTGCAGCCAACTCGCGTAGAGCATCACTGTCACGGATCGAACGGACCGCCCTTCAAGTGCGCTCTTCGCCTTGACTTCACGATACATCTCATCTGGAATCTGCATGGTTGCTTTCATGGCGGAGATTATAGCAAAACAGCTGGATAACCGCAATGCCGTATTGCCGTATTTTCGCCTTGCACATTACTGCGAGGTTCTCGCCGTCTTCGCCCACAACGACAAACAGGTTTCGAAACAAATTCCCTGCTACACCGCTGAAATTTCCTGCCCGTTAAGGAAGAACTTCAACCCGGGATTCGCCGCTGCACATTCCTTGAATCTGCGGACGACGTGTTCCTCGGCGATGGTGAACGCGGGAAGTACCGTTGTGTCCGGCGTCCAACGGACGAGCATTCCGTTCTTCTCGTCTGCGCCGCATTCCCTCATATCATACGAAACCTTCTTCCCGTGGCGAACCTCAAGTCTTCCATTTTTTCCATTGCAGACAGACTGCACAAGGAAACCCTCAGACAAAGCAGAGACTTTCACAGCACTAGTCCAAGGAACCGCATGATCCTTCTTGAAATCTGCAGAATACATTTCCCCGCCATCATGCGCAATAAAACAATCGCCCAGCTTTTCGACCGGCGCTCCACGCCCATAATCACGCACGCACATCTCGCCTGTTGCATAATCAACAGCCACCTCAATACGATCCCCAAAACCCATCTTGAATTCGTCAATTGAGTTTTCTATGATCGCCTGCAACATCAAGTAGATGCAATCGAAATACCCAGTACCGTCACCAAGTTTCCCATAACACATACTTGGATGCATGCGCATATAGTCTGGGATGGTATAAACTTCTTCATTGCTTTCAGACATGTCTCTCCTCCATTAGTTTGCCTGAACTTCCTACTGCAAGATCAGCGCCAACGGCATCTGAGCGGCGAAAGGCGCATCCTGCGCCTTCCACCGCTCAAAATTTCACCACCTGCTCAAAACATGGCCTGCCATGCCTGTTCTAGTTGCTACCAAGAGCATAATCCCGCATTCGAGAAAGAAGACGGCAAATGCCCATTCTAGGAGGAACCGAACAATCGCGTAACGCGCGATCACCCGATCCCAGAACCGCTCGCCGAGAAACGCCCAAAGGAAGATCCCGACAAAAGGAAGCGCCATCACCCCGACCAACATCAGATCGGCAGTTGGCGCACAGACGCCATACGCATCCAACATCCTCATGCCGCACGGCGAAAGGCTGCCGATCGGAATGAACGCCAATAGCATCATCCTGCACGCCCGCGAAGACGCCTTCGCGCATCGCGGGCAACCATCGACATACACCTGTAACCGATTCATCTACCTTCCCTCCACGATGTTACAGTTAAGCGATGCGAACACGGGGAACCCCGGTCCGTCAACGAATCCGGCCCGCGCCTGCCGCGCGATAGCCTCAAGCTGCTCGACGATCATTTCCTCCGTCAGTTCGCCATCGTCATCTGCAGTCATCAAGAACAGCGCCGACGCCGGCTGCTCGCCGTACCGCTTGCAAAGTACGCGCCAGTGGAGGTAGTCGAGGACGAGCCCGGCTTCCTGTATAAAGGCCTGGATTCGCCGCCATCGCACATCACACGCCTCCGACGTTGCCTCCCCTTTTTTCGGTTGATCTACCACTTCGATTATTTCCCTGATATCGTGGAGTAGAGCCTTCCGCCTCGGTTCTTCCGATGCGGAGGCCCCCTCATCAAACCGTGCGTGCGGATTTCCCGCACACGGCTTCCCGTGTGAAACTGGTGTCATCGGTATCTCCTTCTTGTGAGGGC
>JAFXEA010000208.1 GCA_017521065.1 Kiritimatiellia bacterium
CCGGATTGAAGAGACCGCGGTCAAGGCACTCGAAACCGATGGATACGTTCGAAGAGTCCGGAACGTCCGGAGCCTTCGGCACTGCCACAGAACCAACCCGTTCAAGCCCCGGAATAGGCGCATCGAACACCTTCGCCGCCGTCATTCCGCAGTCAATTCCCGGCTTTTCCCCTGAAGCCGGGATTGGCGCGCCAAACCACGGCTCTTCGACGGCGCCGGAACAGGAAAACGCAACGAGAAGTGATGCAACAAAAACTCGTGACATGATGTACAATCTCTCTTTCACCTGTCTCTATAAAAACCTTCTTATCTGACAATGACAGTCGTACCGTACCGGCCTCTACGCATAAACTCATCGACCGAAAGCACGCCTCTTGATATTCGCAATTCGTCAATCCACCCTGTAAAACCGGCGTTCGACACTGAAGACCTGCCTATACCCAGACAGCTGCCTTTTTCATAGTTCAGAGAACCGGTCAACAACCGGTCAGGTCCTACCTGCTTATAGTTGTCATACATCCTCAGTGTGATACCACCTTCCCGTTGAGCTATTGTCACAGCCACATGATGCCATTCGCCGTCAAGGAACGTATCGCCGAATTCTCTAGTTTGGTTTTCTGTCGTTGTTGTATCGATACGCATCATTATCTGAGATGCATCCTTGTTCAAACCTATGTTCCAGACAGGATGGGCTCCCGGATTGGTGTAAGACTTTCCAAATCTCACAATACTTGCAAAATTGCTCGCCGCCTGATATTTCATGAAAAACTCAATTGTCATCTCAGGAGACTCAAGATCCGGACAATGAGGATAGGTGATGGTGCTGTCCTTCAAAAACACGGAACTTGCATTCGGCTTGCGAATTTCATTTCCCAATCTGTCACCAATGCGTTCGTAAGGGACATTCTGCTCATCAAAACCCGGAAGGCTTGGAGAGACCTTGGTGTCCACCATGCCCCCAACTCCCGTAAACGCCGGAATGGACATCGCTGTTTCAGCATCGAGGTTTCCTTCAAATCCAGCGTGGAATGAAGTTTTCATGGAATTGACCGATTTCATACGCAGAAATTGATTAGGCAGAAGAGCCTTATTCGAAATTCGCACTTCGTCAATGAAACCGCCAGGCACATACCACCCCATCTGCGACGCACCGATATAGAGAGGAGCGTCATCGACATAATGAAGCGATTCCGTAAGCGTGACGGTTTTCTGGGGAACATAGTCCACGTAGAGTTTTGCGGCAACACCGTCGACCGTCAATGCAATATGATGCCATTTTCCGTCAAGAATCGATTTAGTCCCTTTAAACATGGTATTGCCCGTGGTCGTCATCAAGTCATTATCAGAATCATACACATTCACATACGGCACCCCTACATTCGTGAGACAGATTGAGTAGGTGAACTTGCTGGTGGCTCCAGACTGCTTGGAAACAAGATGCCAACCATTATCGTTTCTTTCGGTAAGACGAACGGGAAGAACGAAAAACTCCACCGTAACGGCATCGACCAGACTCAATGATGCATCTGAAGCAACCTGAACGCACCCGCCATATCTGGCCGGTCTGTCCCTTTCGTCATGGTCGGCATATCTGAAGAAAAGCGACCTTCCGGTTTCGTTTTTTGTTCCACTTACGGGATCGATCACATATACCGAGTCGGCGATCCCGTTTGTGGCAATCGGCATAAACGCCGCAGCACTCCCCAACACATCGTATTCTGTTGTGCCATATTCACCTACCGAATATGGTGCGCCCGGCAATTTCGCAGAATCCACCGCATTCAGGAATCTGACGTCCGACGTCACAGGCGTTCCTTGCGCAACCTCATCGAAGTGGTACCAGGCGACAGTATCCGCGTCGAGATTTGTTGTTGCAAGTGCCGTCACCAGCATCGGCAACGCCATCATCGGCAGACTGGAACGTCCAGTAAACATGCTTTTCATATGGTCTCCTTTCATCTCTAAATCACCTCTCATTTCCCATCTCGACGGTCGCGGAGAAGCGCGCCCCACCCGTTTTGCGGCAACGGGGAGGGGCAACGTCCTCGTTGCCCGATTAGCACCCGCCCGTCAAAAAACAGGATTTTCACAATCAAGTCCGTCGAAATAGTAGAATGTATCGCCCTTGGGCCGGATATCGGTAAGCGTTCCGGTGTAGTGGCGGAGAATCCGCGGCGTATACGGACGCTTCTCGATCTCATCGACATTGACATCGATTCCAAGTCCCGGCTTGTCGCCGATCACCAGATATCCATCCTCGAACTTCACATTCTCGTTCGTGATGAGCCTGCGGAAACTGCCGTCCGTGAGCATCATCTCATGAATGAGGAAGTTCGGCGTCGTTGCGGCAAGCTGGAGAATCGCCGCATTGGATATCGGACCGGACGGATTGTGGAAACTCACAGGGACGTGATTCGCCTCGCACATCGCCGCGACCTTCTTCGATGTGAGAAGTCCCATGTTGTGAAAGATGTCCGGCTGGGCGATATCGACACAGTCCTTCCTGAGCACATCGTTCCATGCAAGCATCCCGTAGAAGCGTTCGCCGGCCGCGACAGGAACGGCACTGTGGTCGCGCACCCAGGCAAGCGAATCGTTGTTGTCCGGGACAACAGGCTCCTCCATCAGCATCGGCTTGAACGAGGCAAGC
>JAFXEA010000209.1 GCA_017521065.1 Kiritimatiellia bacterium
CATTTGGAATGTCGATCAAGAATGGGGCCTTGGCGCGACGTTACCAGATTGGATTCACGACGGTCGAGGATCCAGCCGCAAAGACACTTGGCATATGGGAAAGACGCGGAGGGGCGGCATTCGTGCGCAAGTCGCTTGGTGCAGGAACATTTGTCTACATGGCAAGGGAAGGAGGACTGTCGCCGATGCTTCTGAACGCGCTCGCGAGAGCCGCAGGGATTGTGCCGTTCGCTGAGCCAGGGAACGCTACATATGTTGGAAATGGAGTAGCGGTGGTGCACCGCTTAAAGGGACCGGCGAAGGTGGACTTCGGGCGACCGGTGACGCTCATCGACCCTGTGAGCGGCAATGTGCGGGGACAGACCCGTTTCTGGACTCCGGACATAAAGGTTGGCGAGTCAGCAGCCATAGCCTATCGGTAGATAATAAGATAATTGTCGAACAATTTGCTGTGCGAATCCGCATATTTGTTTATTGTGGTATAATCAACCGAAAACAAAACAACCAAATGGAGTTACTTCAAATGAATAGACTTATGATCCTTGGCGCTCTCGCCGCTGTTTCGGGCTGTTGCACTTTCTGTGAGCCGGAAACCCCGCCGAACACACTTTCCGAAAAGGAGAAGGCCGAAGGCTGGAAGCTCCTTTGGGACGGCAAGACCGGCGATGGCTGGGTCGGCGTGAAGTCCCTCAAGGCAAAAGACGCAAAGCCCGCATTCCCTGAGAAGGGCTGGTCCATGAGCCGTGGCGTGCTTACGGTTCTTCCCCGCAAGGGCATCTCCAACGGCAAGTGGATTGATCTCCCGCCGGAGGACGCGAAGCTCGGTGGCGGCGGAGACATTGTCACGGTCAAGAAGTACAAGGATTTCGAATTCTCCTTCGACTTCAAGCTTACCGATGCTGCAAATTCCGGCGTAAAGTACTTCTACGACGAAAACAAGAACAAGGGAACGTGCGAGGAATATCAGATCCTTCACGAGAATCATCCCGATTCGAAGAAGGGTTTCGAAGGCAACCGCCGCGTAGCGTCGCTTTACGATCTCATCCCCGCAAACGCCGACAAGTATCTCAACGGTCTTGACGAGTGGAACACGGGCAAGGTTGTTTCCAAGGGCAACAAGGTTGAACACTGGCTCAACGGCGAGAAGGTCGTCGAGTATGTGCGTGGTTCCAAGGAGTTCCGTGATGCCGTTGCCGAGTCGAAGTACAAGAACAATGGTACCGATGGCCAGCCCTGGGGCGAGCTTCCCGAAGGTCGCATCCTGCTTCAGGATCACTCCGATTCCACGGTCTCCTACCGCAACCTGAAGATCCGCGAACTCTAATCGAGATTAAGTGGTCTGTGGCTGCAATCAAGAAAGAAAGGTGATTGAGATGAAGGTCAAGAAAAACGCGAAATACGCCGTCGCCTGTGTGACTAGCATGGGTCTGCGCATCACACCTGAAGACCGCATGGCGGTGCACAATTCCAACCGCTTCATGCTTCAGGCTACGAGTGCTGAGTCCAATGTTCTGAACGTCACCTCGTCGCTCGGAAAGGAATGTCTGGTGCTTACCCGTTTTGTGGCGGGTAGCCCGATGGCTGCGTTCATCAAGGCGCAGCTGCGCGCGCGCAACATCGCATATGTCGGACCCGACGTGGAGCAGGGCGGCCCCTGGGGCTTCCGCCACCAGTTCAACATAGCAGATTCCGGTTTCGGTCTTCGAGCTCCGCGTGTATGGAACGACCGCGCCGGTGAAGTTGGCCGTACGCTCGACGCGAAGGACTACGACACGAAGACGCTCTTCGGCAAGGAAGGCGTGGGCATCCTTCACCTTTCCGGTCTCATCGCAGCGATGAGCCCAGAGACGACGAAGTGCTGTCTCAAGCTTGCCGCCGAGGCGAAGAAGTACGGTGTGCTCGTGTCCTTCGACCTCAACCACCGTGCAACCTTCTGGAAGGGACGCGAGAAGGAACTCGCAGCCGCGTTCCATAAGATCGCGTCTGTGGCGGACATCCTCGTCGGCAATGAAGAGGACTTCCAGCTTTGCCTCGGGTTCAAGGGGCCTGAGGCAGGCGGCAAGGATCTCAACAGCAAGATTGAGCGCTTCAAGGAAATGATCGTTCAGGTCACCAAGAAGTACCCCAACGCCAAGATGTACGGCACCACGCTCCGTCAGGTGATCTCCGCATCTCGCCATCTCTGGGGCGCGATTCTCTACTCCGGCGGCAAGTGGTACGTGGAAGAGCCGCGTGAAATCGAAGTGCTCGACCGCATCGGCGGCGGCGACGGCTTCACTGGCGGTCTGCTCTACGGCGTACAGCAGGGATGGAATCCCGGCAAGTGCCTCCAGTTCGGCTGGGCTTCCGGCGTCATGGCTGCATCCTCGCTCAATGACTATGCCGAGCCTGCCGATGAAAAGCAGGTTTGGGACGTCTATGCAGGCAATGCCCGCGTCCAGCGCTGACGTGCTGATTGCATATGCAATAGGAAAAAGGGGCGGCAGATTTGCCGCCCCTTTCACTAACCACTAACCACTAGCCACTAGCGGCTAACGGCTAACCGCTAACCGCTAGCGACCAGCGACTCACTCCCCGATGGAGACGTTACGCGGACGTTCTCCTTGGAGGCTTTGGAGTCCTTGTTGGCGAACCATCCGCGGATGGCGAGGCCGAATGTGATCAGCGAACCGACTGTCACCGTCTCCCCGGTTGCGGCAGCGCGAGACGCGCATTCTTTGAGGAACGCCTGGATCAGGTTCCAGGTGACTCCCTCGCCGACCTGTACGCCGTTGGCCTTGATGATGCCTGGCGGGATCTCCTTGCGCGCATCAACGCTGTAGCCGTCACCGACGAACTGGGCGGTGCCCCCGCCTTTCTCGCTGATTGCCGAAGGGATTGCCTTCATTTTGTATTTCTTCTGTCTGCTCATTTGAGTTTACCTTTTTTGTTGTTGTTTTGTTGTGGTTGGTGGGTGGGTGCGATGTGCTTCGCGCTTTGCTTTCTACTTGTGGGTGGGACGTGTGTGACGCGTGCGACGAGTGGGACATTTGATTTTCAAGAAGAAGATGCCGGAGAGCTTCGCGCATGAAAGATGCCTCGATCATCTCATGAGGAATTCTATGCGCAAAGC
>JAFXEA010000210.1 GCA_017521065.1 Kiritimatiellia bacterium
GAGATAAACCTCTAGTGTGATTTTATCACTGCGGTTTTTTGTGGTTATACGATAATGTACACATAAAGATAAAAGGAGGTTTTTTAGTATGAAACTTAAAGATAAAGTCGCAGTCATCACCGGCGGAAGCCGCGGTATCGGTTACGCAACCGCTGAAAAGTTTATTGCCGAAGGTGCAAAAGTGGCCATCACCGCAAGCACTCCCGAAAACGCGGAGAAGGCGGCGGAAAAGCTCACGGAACATTTTGAGAGTCTTTCCGCCGCAGGTTTCACGTCCATGCTGGAGGCGGAGCTTGAAGGCTACCGCAGGCGTATGGGAGACATAAGCGCGTTCATGAAGACCATGAAGGAGCTCTTTGCTGTATGGTACAACCGGGAATACCAGTATTGCGGAAGCATCTGGAGCGGAGTGTTCAAATCGACGATGGTCGAGAGCGGAAGGTATCTTGAATACTGCCGGCGCTACGTCATGATGAACCCTGTGCGAGCAGGTATTGTCACGCAGATAAAGGCCTATCGTTGGGTTTGGAGCGAAACACCTTCAGAAAATGAAGTTTTCATGGGGTTTGACCCCAAGGGGGAGGGGAAGGTGTCGCAGATTGGGTCCGGGAAGATATTCGGGAGCTTGGGATTTGTGAGGAAGTGGATAGATGAGATTGCGTTTGCCGCAAGGCGCACCGTTGCCCATGCGGTAGGGGATGTAGGCTACTCGTCGCATGGCTGGCGGCTTGCAAAGCGCGATACCGAAGTGATGCAGTTGGCAAGGAATAACTTAGGGGAGTAACTGAGGTTGCGTTAAAGAGTTTTTAATGACTCGATTTTGGTTGAAAAAAAAAATGATTTTGCTATTATTTAGAGCCTTCCCTCAAAAAGAAAAGGAGCTCGATGATGGCAAAGTCAATAAAGTGCGCTGTTTGCGTGATGGTGTCAGTTGTGTCTTTGATGCTGTTTGGCGGCGTGTCGCTTGACGGAAGCGTTCTTACGTTTGATGTGGCTGCCAACACTCATGAAACATATTCCGAAACGATTCCATCTACTTGTACTAAAGTGATAAAGACCGGAACTGGAAAGTTGACAGTTTCCGGCGACAATGTGGATTTCCATGGTAATGTGGAAATTAGGGAAGGCATTGTCATCGCCACGCACATGAATGCCCTTGGCCGTGGTTCGGGAACAATGGGAACGACAGGTATCAACACAATTTCCGTTTCCGAAGGCGCACAGCTCCGGGCGACATTCGCTCCGGACAAGTCGGACGGAAATCCAGAAGGTCGTGGATTCCGTTCCATAGTCGAGATCGCCGGTGATGGACCTGATGGATCGGGAGCCTTCTACTATGAGCGTGAGTCAAATCCGTTTAACGCATATTGGTTCATCTGGGAATTGCGCCTTGCAGACGATGCCTCCATCGGCGGTAATATTTCATATTCCGCCCGTACGTTCAATCTGAACCAGAAGACGCTTACCGTAAAGACTCCGGCTTACCTTTTTCTCTATTATGGATACGTGAAGAATCCAGGTGATATGATTACGTTGAACAATATTCGCATCTTTGGCTCCACCGTTGAAGGGACGTCTGATAATGTTCTTACTCTCGGTGAATCCTCCAGTGTGCTTTATCTTTCGGGAGCGAATCCGCTGGCATGGAGCGTGCTTTGGAACAATTCCGGAAACTGCACTATTGAAACCAGCAGTGGTGGTGCAAACGGGGTTCAGAACGTATTCAAGGGGCCGTTCACCTGTAACGGCTCGTTACTTACCTTGTGGCCGGCGACTGCTGATCGTGGCATTACCTTTGCCGGTGGATTTACAATGCGCAACGGTTATCTTAACATAGGCGGCAATGGAAAAGTGTGTTTCAGTGGCCCGACCAACGCTGTCAAGTATGTGACCATGAGCGGAGTGTCTTTCGAAGTCGATGGTACAGATCTTTTTACGGCGTCCCATATCCAGGCGAATGGCGGTGCGAACATTAGGTTCAACAATGCAGGTGATGTCGTGATGACGAACAGCAGTACGCAGCTGCGGAGCAGAAGGACACGAGGCGAGCCTCCCACGCGAATGACCCTTTCCGGGAACACGAGATTCAAGAACAAGAAAGACGATATATATCTTCACGCCGGGATGAGTTTGGATTTCGGATCAGGAATAGAAAAAACGTGGGGTACGGTTTCTTTGGGGGACGGTGTGACGATGAGCAATAATTTCTCGGTTGGATTCAACGGATGGGGAGCGGTCTACCAGTCAGGAGGGGAGGTGTACTGGAATTCCATTTCACGTGCAAATAGCGGCATCATCGGGTGTGGAGTGAACGGCGGTTACGGGTATTGGGGAATGGACGGCGGTATGCTTGCAATCCCGCATTTCATTACGATCGGAGGTGACTCTGCCGACTCCACGGGGTTCTTTGTCCAGCGTGGCGGAACCGCCAGGCTGACTGGTGAGGATCTCAAACTTTCAACACGCGGACATGCCGTGTTCTATGTCGGCAACGGGGCTTCATTCTCCCAAACGGCGGGATCTACTTACATGGGGTTCACAGATGGAACGCAGGGGACGGGAGGTGATGCGGTTCTTACTGTGGATGGAATGGGTAGCGTGTTCAGCGCAGCATGGTTTGTGGGTGTGCAGAACAGGCAGAATTTCACATCTTATTTGAACGTCAACGATGGTGGCGCATTTGAGACATTCTATATCGTGAACTATGCGGGGGCTGATTGGAAATGGCCGGAAGGGACAAAACAGTATGTGTCGTTCAACGGCGGCATATGGCGCAATCCGGCGGGCAGGGATGGCAAGCACAATATGTTCCATTCGGTAGACAGGTGTGAGCCGGATAGACTTCTTTGCCACAAAAAGGGCGCCATTTTCGATACAAGAACATCGAACTTGAATTTGAACGTTCCGATAACGGCACCGGAAGGGAAGGTTTTCAAGTCCATAACTTTGCCGGACTCCGTTGATTTCCTTGCGGTTACCAACATCGGTCCTATGCGCATAAGTATTTCCGGTTCGGGTGTCGGAGCTACGGCGTTTGCCCCGTTCGACAATGCCAACGGCAGGATCCGTGGTGACGTGCTGATCACTTCCCCTGGTACGGGATATAGCGAATCCGATACGGTGGTCAAGGTGTGGAATGATGACGGAACAAAGAGCTGGGACTGCGCGTTCGAACTTGAGGAAGCGACATCTGGAGGCATCACAAAACTAGGGACGGGCGTTCTCAATCTGGAATGCGTCAACACATATGGCGGCAAGACCTCAATCAAGCAGGGGCGGCTTGAGATGCAGGTGGCCGGAGCCATTCCTGACGGGCTTCCGCTCGAAATCGCCGCAGGCGCCACATTGACGCTTTCAAACAATCTTTCCGTAACGACGCTTGAAGGTGCTGGACGAACCATCGGTGGGTCCGACAAGTCTTTGACGGTGACGGAATCGTTTGTGCTGGGTGCGGAAAACCTGTCTTCGGGAGGGGCTCTTTCTGTTGAGGGCAATCTCATCTTCGCTGAAGGTGCAACGATTGATGTTTCGGATGTTGAACTCCTTGAATCAGCACCGAAGAAGAACGTATTCGTTACTGCCGGATACATCTGGGGTAATCCTGCCGTTACCGGCGGCTTTGGCGGCAAGTGGCGTGTGTCACGCAATGCAGCCGGTACATCCCTTACGCTTCGCTATATCCGAGGAACTGCGTTTGTGATACGGTGAGCGGTCAAGGAGACAATGGAACCTGTTCAGATTTTGATTGAAAAAAAAAATGTTTTTGGTGTTATCAGCGCAAGTTCTGTTTTGCAGAAAATAGATTGGAGATTTGTATGATGAGAGGCATTGCTTTTGGTGTATTGTGCAGCAGCTGTGGTCTTGCTTTTGCAGGCAATTCTGTGGATGGTCTGCAGTTCATGCTGGATTTCCGCACCTCGCAGAGTGGCATAACAGCTACATCTGTAGGAAATGCGTTGAATGCAAGCGGTGCGTCTCCATCCCGTGCAACACTCCATGGCGGTGCGTCTGCAGAGACAAAAGTCCACCAGCGTCTGGTTGAATGCGTTACTCCTATGTATCCCTGGCAGACGAATGATGTTCACGCGCTTCACCTGCCACAGCATACCAGATACGAAGAGATTGACGGTGTGCAGAAAAAACGGATAAATCCTGTCGCAATCAGTTTTCCGGGATCGGCGATAAAGAGCGAACGCCAAACCACATATGTGCGTTTCAGGTGGAGCGGACCTGCAGATCCCGACAATAAGGTTGTGGCATGGCTGATTCAGAACGGATATGATTACAATACCGAAGGTGATGCCGGAATTAAAGGCGTCGGTTGGTCATTCGGCATCAAAGGCAACACGAATGATACCCAGCCTGGTGCAGGGCATTTGGTTTTTATGGTTTCCAGAGCGACTCAGATATGCAATTGGGATTCTGCCATATATGTTGACCAGGATGTCTGGTACGATATGTTCATAGACATTGAACCCAGCCCGTCTGATGCCGCAAAATCCAAGGTTTTGCTGTCAATATTGAAACCTCCTATGCCCCGTATTGTCGATGGAGAGGAGCAATATAGCATTCCTATGCTCAATACCTTATCCCTTGCCACCCAATTCCCCAAGGTGTCGTATTCTGACAGTCATTCTTCGCTGCGGCTTGGTGCGGAGTCGGCATCCACTTCTTATGAGTCTGTTACACAAAACTGGAACGGATTCTTGAAGGGGTTTAAGGGTGACATTGCAAGACTCATGACTTGGAATCGTCTGCTGAGTGAAGATGAAAAGGTCCAGGTCATGTCGGGAGGTTGGGGAAGTACGTTCCGGCTCGGTTTTGAGAACGGTCTCGCTGACGAATTTTCCGCTGATTCTTCCGAAAACATATGGACGCCAACAAACAGTTGGGCATCTGCCAGAAGAAGTCTTACTTTTGAGAACCCTTCATTGACAATACGGGACGTGGTTCCAGAGCGCGAGATTGGAGTTGCAAAGGTCCTGCACATAAAGCCGGTTGCGGCGAAAGGGTCTTTGCCTGTCGAAGTTTCTGTGAACGGAGAATCCATCGGGATGTATGACCTTTCATTTCCCACGTCAAGGGCGATCTGCATCCCTGGCGAAAAATGGATGAACTCCGAGCATGGATATGTCGAGATCAAGATTGAAAGAAAAGCGCCATTTGAAACGTCTCTTGAAGTGGATGCCATTACGCTTGGCGGAGGTTGGCACATGAATGGCGGAATGACACGGGAAGGGTATATCCGTTCGCATCATTTCATTGGAACGGGGGATCCAAGGACGGTTTCGAGAGCAACAACCATTCAGCCAAGCGGTTCATATCCATGTGTAAGCTTCTCAGCCTGGATTGCAGATGATGCGTTGGCCATGGTCCGGTACTCTTTTGCAGTGAAAATCAAAGGCGGAAATGCCAATGACATTCCTCATTCGTTCTGGGTGAATGGACGCAAATTTGCAGAATTCGAAACTTCGGCGGCTAATAAGGTGCTTTCAGCGCAGGTGCCGCCTGATTTTCTGAAGGCGGGTGAGAATGTATTTTCCGTTTCCAATTGCTGGCCGGACGCTTCGCTCACAAGATGGATTCGGTATTCGGATTATTCGATTGAGGTCAAGCGTGTGTACGGACTTTCGGTTGTGGTGAGATGACGTAAAAAGAGGGGATAAAAAATGGTGGGCATATCTTTAAGGTCCACGGTCTGTGCGCTGATGTGCGTGTGTGCGGCGGTGGATGCCTTTGCCGCACCTGTCGGCACGACCCGTGCGGATTGGGACGGGAGTCCGGTTGCATGGCGGTTTGACGGCGCGGCGCGGCGGATTGAGGCGAATGGGGTCGATGACTGCATGTCTCTTGTGACGGAGCGTTCGGCGAAGATGTCTCTTTCCGTGAAAGCAACGCCGAAAAAGTGTCGTTCAAGGGATTGGTCGACATTCGGTATCGGTGTGACTGACGACAAGGACAACTATTGGCGGCTTTCGTTCGTGCAGGCGCCGCCGGGTAAGGACGGAAAGGAAGGGCGTCGGTTCTTCGAACTCAGCGAAATGCGCAACGGGCGTTGGCTCGCGCAGAACCATGACCGGCTTGTATGTGCGGGTGGAAGTCAGAAAGAGACGTGGAACTACGGCGAAACCTACAGCGTTTCGCTTAATCTCGATCCCTCTGGGATACGTGGCGAAGTCAAGGATCGGACCGGGAAGATTCTGTATCTGGCACGATTCATGTTCCCGAAGCCGTCTGCGGACGGAACGGTGAAGGCTGTCACGTGCGGACGGCTTTCGCTGCACACAAAAGGATTCTTCTCAGGTGCTTTTGCCGCAATCGATGCGGAGGTTTCACAGCCTTGTCCGAAAGCTTCAGATCGAAGGACGATACCTCCATACGAATCGGACAGTTTCGTCGCCGGGATACAGGACACGGTTACCGGATTCTTCCGTGTGAAGAAGTGCGATGACGGCAAGTGGTGGGCAATCGATCCGCTTGGCCGCGGAACGGTACTTCTCGGCGTGAACCATGTGAGCTATCAGGGACAGTGGAGTCTGCGGACTATGCGGAGCATCCACCGCGAGACGAACATGCGCAAGTTCCCCAATCGTGCCGACTGGGCGACAAATGCGGTCGCAAGGCTCAAGGACTGGGGCTTCAATATGCTTGGTGGCGGCAGCGATTCCGATCTCAAATACAGAGGGCTTCTCTATGCGTTCACGCTTGCGATGGGTGAGACGGCCTGTCGCGATGGTGTTCCGAAGGAGTTTTTCATCTGTCCAAACGAGCGCCGTCCATGCACTTCATTTCCCAATGTGTTCCATCCGGATTTCGAGGTGTGGTGCGATTATGTCGCCAGGAAGAAATGCGCACCGAACAGGGACGATCCGTGGCTATTCGGATATTTCATCGACAATGAACTTGCCTGGTGGGGACGCGGCATGCTTGATGTCGGACTTTTCGATGCGGTCGCGAAACTTCCGCAGGAGCATTCGGCACGAAGGGCGCAGATGCGCTTCCTTTCAGAGCGTCGGATTGAGTCCGGCGATGTGCCGGTTGCAGTGAAACTTGATTTTCTCAGGCTTGCGGCGGAACGGTATTTCTCCGTCACGTCGGCGGCGATCCGCCGCGCAGATCCAAACCACCTTGTCCTTGGCGCACGGTTCGCCGGGATACGCGGCGCTCATCCGGTGGTGTGGGAGGTCGCAGGAAGATATTGCGATGTGGTCACATTCAACTGCTATCCATGGGCCGATCTTGACCGCAACGTTGTGCGGTTGGGCAGGTCGCTTGATTCAGAAAGGGTGTCGGATGTCTTTGCGAAACTTCATGCCCGCACGGGGCGGCCGCTTCTGATCACGGAATGGAGTTTCCCGGCCCTGGATACTGGCCGTCCCTGTTCGCATGGCGCGGGTCAGCGGTTCCGCACTCAATCGTTGCGCGCACAGGCTTCGGAACTTTTCGCGAAGACGCTTCTTTCCTTGCCGTATGTGCTTGGGTACGACTATTTCATGTGGGTCGATCAGCCCATAGCGGGTTTGAGCGATGCGTTTCCCGAAGATTGCAATTACGGGCTTATAAGTGAAGAGGATGTGCCATACCGTGAATTGACATCTGTGTTTTCAAAGGTGCACAAAAATGCCGGAGCATTGCGGAATGCCGGGCTTCCGGTGGAGAGGAAGGTTGCGCCGCCGTCGGCGGTTCTCGCATCGGATGCGGAGAAGATGCTTGGCCGCTGTAGCGATGCCGAATATATGCGTGACGGTGACAGATACAGGGTTTCGACGTCAAGCGGACTTGTTTTGGAGGGCACTGTCGGCGGAAAGGATATCTTCAGCAGCGTAAAGGTGAACGGAACCGATGTGGGACGTTTCACGATGATGCTTTGCGACAAGGTGCGCGGAAATTCAAGGTGGCATAACCTGTCGAAAGTGGTATCCGCCGAGTGGAAGGAGGGTGCGTTTGAAGTGACTGCGGAAGGCGGTCCGGTGAACGGACGCTTTTCGTTCACCAGCAGGGTCGTTCCGGTGTCTGGACGCAGCTGGTTCATGTGCGAACTGATGAAGGCGACGAATCTCAGTAAGTCGGAGATGGATATGTCCTCGTTCCTGTTCCGTCAGTATGTGCAGTATGCGCAGGACAAATCGAAGGTGCCGGAGTTCAAGAGCGCTCCGGATCTTTGGCAGGCTCCCGATGCGGATGCATGGTTCAGAAGATCCGACGGCGCGTTCTTCGGTGGGTTCACCCGTGCCGGAACCGTGGTCCGGTTTCAGTATTTCACATCGAATGGAGGACGCATCCAGCATCCAGATGCGCAGTTCGAGCCTCGGGATATGTCTCCGTTGAAACTGGGCGAGTCGTATTATCCGAAGGGTTCTGTATGGATGCTCGCGATCTGCGGCGCGAACGGCGGACGCAAGGCGTGGGATGGATGTATCGAAACCCTGTCGAGGTCCATTGGACGGTAGCGACGAATGATTTTTGGTAAAATGCAAAACTTCAGTTAAAGGAGTGAAAGAAATGGAGAAGAGACATATCTTTTTGCTGTCTGTTTTTGCGGCGGCGTTCTGCGCTGTTGCGGATTCGCTGTGCAGCATAACGGAGACGGAACTGGAGTTTCCGACCTATGGATTTTCTGATCCGGATCCGGTTGCGCATACCGAATCGCCGCTGTATCCATATTTCCGGTTTGACGGTTCAGTGGCGAAATCCACGCCAAAGAGATGGAAGGCTGTCATTCTCGAAAACGAGAAGATCAAGGTTACGATGCTGCCTGAGATCGGCGGAAAGGTCTGGGGCGCGGAGGATAAGGCGACAGGGCGCGCGTTTCTCTACTACAACCATGTCGTGAAGTTCCGCAATATCGCACTTCGCGGGCCGTGGTGCTCAGGCGGCATCGAGTTCAATTTTGGAATAACAGGCCATGCTCCTACATCTGCGACTCCTGTGGACTGGTTCGTGCGCCGGAACTCTGACGGTAGCGTAAGCTATTTCGCCTCCGCCACCGAATACATAAACCGCACGACATGGCAGGTTGAGGTCCGCCTTGCACCCGGCGACGAGCATTTCACCACCAGCACAACATGGTACAACGGCTCAAATCTGGAAGGTCCGTACTACCACTGGATGAATGCGGCATTCCCGCTCCCAAAGAATACGGAGTTCGTTTTTCCGGGACGCAACTATGTAGGTCATCCGGGCGATGCTCATGTGTGGCCGAAGGATGCGGAAGGCCGCAATCTCGACATCTATTCGGAGAATGCTTTCGGTGAAAACAAGTCGTACCACGTGCTCAACGGCGACAACCGTCTGTTCGGTCTGTGGTGGCCTGACGTCTCCTTCGGCGCTGTTCACCGCAATGCGGCGCACGAAAAGTACGGCAGGAAGATTTGGCTTTGGTCGCCGTCCCGTGAAGGCGCGATATGGGAGGATCTCCTTACCGACAGCGATGGACAGTATGCCGAACTGCAGTCGGGACGCATCTTTCAGCAGCCGCGTCCTCCTTGCGAAAAGACGCCGTTCAAGATCGCGTCGTTCGCTCCCGGCGGAACGGACCGCTTTGAAGAGACATGGGGGCTTGTTCGCTCCCGTGACGGATTCGGCCGCCCGGAAATGGATATCAAGCCGCGTCCTGTGGAGATGCCCAAGGATTTCGACTGGAATTCGGCGCAGGGTCTTTTCATCAAGGGCGTGCAGAAGTTGCGCTATCGCGACTGCGACGACGATGCGCGCACACTCCTCAAGGCCGCTCTCGAAAAGGACGCAAACCATCTGCCGTCGCTTGGGGCGCTTGCAGGCCTCGCTGCCCGCCAGGCGAGATATGATGATGCGATATCCTATGCCGACCGTGCCCTTGCCGTAGATACCTACGATGCCGCCGCGAATTATGTTGCGGGCTTTGCTGCTTTCGCAAAGGGCGATCTGCCCACCGCAAAGGAGCGCCTCGGACTTGCCTCGTTCAACGCCGGATACCGTGCGCCCTCCTTCGCGCTGCTCGCAAAGATTGCGTTGCGCGAGAAGGACTGGACAGGAGCGCGGAAGCTTGCGGAGCGTGCGCTTGAATCGAATGGCCTTTCGTTTGACGCGCTGCATGTTCGCATGGTTGCGGCAAGAAAAGCGGGTGATGTCAAGATTGCATCGCGCTTCGCGAAGGATGCGCTCGAAAGGCTTCCGCTTTTCCATGCCGCCCGCTATGAATTAGGCAAGGTGTCCGGCGTCGAAGATTTCCGCGGTCTTGTGCGCGGAGAGTTTCCCCATGAGACGTATGTTGATCTCGCTTCCTGGTATGAAGAGGTCGGCCTCTCCGATGAGGCGCGTGAACTTTACGGCTTCGCGGGGGAGAAGGTCGTGGCGCGTCTCAGGGCGGCATATCTTGACCGTGACACTGCGGCGCTCGGCAAGATCGCTGCTATGTCTGCCGCGTTCGTGTTCCCGTTCAGGCGCGAAAGCGTGCCTGCGCTCGAGTGGGCTGCAAAGGAGAATGCGTCCTGGCGGTTCAAGTACTACCTTGCGCTTTTCAAGGCGGCGAACGGAGACCAGGATGGCGCGGACGCCTTGCTTGACGCTTGCGGAAGCGAGCCTGATGAGTCGATGTTCTATCTCTACAGGGCCGGCCGCCGCATCGGAAAGCGCAAGTATGACGACGTGCTTGCGGCGGAACGCCTTGGCGGCGGATGGCGGGCCGGCCTTGAACGCTTCCGCTGTGAATCCGACAGCGGAGAGAATGAAAACGCGCTTGCGACGGTGGAGCGTTTGAAAACGGCGTATCCTGACGTGAACGCAATCAAGCTTGCGTACGCCCGTGCACTTCTTACGGCTAAGCGCTATGCCGACTGTGTTGCGTATCTCGAGAAGTGCACAATCCTTCCTTCGGAATACGGAGAGAACGCCGAAAGCATCTGGCGTGAGGCTTGCTACGCGCTTGGGAAAATCGAAAAGGCGGAGTCCTATCCAGAGAATCTCGGAGCGGGCAAGCCTTATCCTAAGGATAGGCGTCCGTACGAATTCAAACGCGCCAACCGCAGCGAGGACGACGTGAAGCCTCTCATTGACTTTGAGGACGGCGGCAAGTGGAGCGTTGAATGTTCCGAAGCGGCGGCGATCTGCGGTGCGACCTCCGAAGAGCAGCTGTTCGGGAAAAATACGATGCGCCTTTCCTATTGCGGACGCGGAGAGAATCCGACAGTCATTCTGCGGCCTCCGGCTCCGGTGGCACTTCCCGAAGATTTCAACACGATGTACCTTTGGCTGAAGGGCAATCACTGGGGGCGCGGCGCAAACACCGATTTCAGCATCCCCAACACGAGATTCTCCGCATGCTTCAAGCTTGCGGACGGTAAAGAGGAGCGGTTCTTCTTTGAGCTTCTTGCGTGGCCCGACTGGCATCAGCTGAACTATACGTTCTCCGCAAAGGAGATTGAACGACTGAAGGGCGCGAAGTTCTCTGGTTTTCTGCTTGAGAATGGTGCGCAGAAGCAGTACCTGCAGCTGCATCTGGATAACTTCTCCGTGTTCAAGGAGACTTTCGACAAGCCCATCGCCGTAAAGCCGCGCGCAAAGCGCAATATCAAGCCTCTGCGCGGAGCGGTTCAGGGCATCAACACTGGCGCTGAAACACTTCCTTTCCCGACAAGCGAAGATACGATCATCCCCGTCACGAAGCCTCCGAGAAAGGGCGATCTCAAGCCTGTGTTCAGCGGCGGTGCGGTCAAAAAGTCCGAGGCGCAGCATCTGAAGGTTACTCAGCATATGCGTGGCAAATCGCTTATCGTAGATCTCTACGCTCCTGCCGGAACCGTGACCGAAATCGCCGCTGGCATTGCAACGGAGGCGAAGGTCGTAAAGAGCTTCACTGTTCCCTATCTCGCCTATGGCGACGAGAAGGCGCGCCTGAGAATCGATCTCCTCGAAGGTGGCTGGTATCGCAGTGCGGTGTTCGACTGGTATCGTACGAACGCAAGCGAACCTGGCCACTTCGAAGGTTCGCAGACGATGGTGTACAAGCCGAAGACCGATGGCACGTACAATCCCGTAAGCGAGAGGCTTGTGATAACCGTAAGCCGCGATTTCGCGGAGGTCCTGCCGGAGATCCCCAACCCCGTCTCTCCGCACAAGGCCGTTACGGGAACGCGGGCATGGCGCGCCCATGCGTCCTACGACCACAAGTTCGACCGCATGTTCTGGAAAGAGGTCAAGAAGGCCGGCATCGAGCATGTTGCGATCAACGACCATGAAACCCTCTGGCGCGACCGTGGCGAAAGCTTCACGTTCCGCACCGATGCCGCGCCCGGACGCGGCGGTGATGCCGGCGC
>JAFXEA010000211.1 GCA_017521065.1 Kiritimatiellia bacterium
GCGGATCGCCCCCGCAAACCGGAACGAACGTGACGCTCCACTCCTCGCGTCTGTTTCCAAACACGTAGCAGGCGAGCGGCCCCGGACCGCAGCTGCCGTTACCCAGACCGCACTGGCGCAGATCCAGATTGAGCATCACCTCGCGACGCGGGAACATCGGCGCATAAAACCGATTTGGACCTTTCAGCCCGCCGCCGCCTCCGCCACGGTGCCGCTGAAGTTCCATCTCATCGACCGAATAGTGCAGTGCCTGAACATACAGCGGAACATCGCCCTTCACCAGCACACCGTCGCCGTCGCCGTCCAAAAATGCCGCCCACCGCACGTCGGACCTGTATCCGTTGTCCTGAGGCCGTGCATACTCGACGTACTGTTCGCTAACGGTCGATTCGTAGTAGCCGACGTCGGATGCGGAGCAGCGGTCGATGTAGTTTTCGTGCGGTCCGCGCCCGTAGTAGCGCATATTCTCCAATGACGGATCGAGCACCATGGAAAGTCCGAGACGAGGCAGTCGCGGCATGTCACCTCGCGGCGTGGAGACACTCTTGCACGAAACCGTTCCGTCCGGACGGAACGTCCAGCGCTGTTCGTGCGTGAACGCCGCCGATTTCGAGCCGAACACCTCGACGGCACAATCCACGGCGACAGAGCCATCCGGCTCGCTGCGGACATCGGCAGGACGCGGATGGTACCGCAGTTGCGTGAGTCCGGAATCGCTGAATTCCCGGCGCATGACCATGTCGTTGTCGGTGAATGCACGTTTGCACGTCAGCCGTGGCCCGCGGCAGATTCCCTGTTCATCCTCAATGATGGTCTTGCCATTCATGGAAAGTTTCGAGAGCGTACCCGTCTTTCTGGAGAACACCGCTTCAGACGAGCCGAAAACGATTTTAATCCCCGATGGCAACTCGAAACAATCCACCTTCCCCGGCATCTTCGCGCTTTTCGGAGGCGGCAAGGCCGCGCAATTCGAGTAGCGCAGCTGGTTGTGCGCCACTTCCCATCCCTTTCCAGCCCAAAGCCGATCCTCCGTTAGACGAAATCCAACACGATAAAAATACTCAGAGTTGGGCGAAAGAGACCGGATGGGTGTAGGCAACTTAATTTCACCGACAGATTGCGGCGCAAGATGCGGCACATCCAATTTCCCTCCGGCAACCTTCACCCCATCCTCATAAAATCCCCATTCGCCGTCGTAAGCGTCAGCGAATGTGAACGCCGCCCGGTTGATAAGACGCCCTACGCCAGTGACGGCATCATCGCAGACAACTTCGATATCCTGCTGAATGTGCGCAGCCTCTATCAGCTTGGGGGATGACTCCCGCCGAGGACCTACAACCCCGTTGCAACAGAAGTTGGCATTGTTTGGCAATTCATCCCAATCGCCGCCATACCCCCAATACGAAACACGTTTTCCGTCAGGGCCGATACGATCCGTCTCTATCCGGACGGTCTGATCGAACCAGTCCCATACGCATCCTCCCGACAGGGACGGGTAAGCCCTGAACACATCCCAGTATTCACGGAAATTTCCCATGGCGTTCCCCATAGCATGCGCATATTCGCTCATATGGTACGGACACCACTTCGCAATCCGTTCAGTTTCCGCAAGTGTAAGATAGCCATGGCCGTGTATCTTGAAGTTCTCGTTGTCATTACGGTTCATGAAAACGCGGGTATTGTCGATCTTCACCATTTCCCTGTGGGCTCGCGCGAACGTAGGCCCGGTACCGGCTTCGTTGCCGAGCGACCAAAGATAGATACAACCATGGTTTTTGAAAAATTCAACCATCCGCACACATCGTTCAATCTGGCTTTTCGCCCATGACGGCGGATAGGCAAGGGATTTCCACCCGTATCGCATACCGTGCGATTCAACGTTCGCCTCGCACTGTACATACAGCCCATAGCGGTCGCACAGACGGTAGAAATACGGATCATTCGGATAATGGGCTGTTCGCACCGTATCGAAATTGCCCCGCTTCATCAATACGACATCCTGAAGCATCTCTTCGCGCGTGACAGCCCGCCCATTGACTGGAGATGCATCATGCCGGTTAACGCCCTTGAACTTAATCTCGCGTCCATTTATCATAATGGCGCCGTCCCGGCGCAATGAGACGCACCTGATGCCGACCTTGCACGTGCGCACATCCTCTCCAGAAACAAGCACGAGCGTGTAAAGATAGGGATCTTCAGCGCTCCAGAGTCTCGCGTCCTTCACAAAAATCCGACGACCCTCTCCAACCTTCTTGTATGATGCGTCATAGAGCGCAATATCCGTTGGACGGTCGGAATCGACATTCACATCAACCGTCGCCGACTTGAAGTCATCCGAAACATCGGTTCTTACAAAGTAATCGCGGATCGGGCTTACGGGTTCAGCCCACAGACTGACACTGCGGTAAATTCCAGAAAATCTGATGAAATCCTGATCCTCAAGATAGCTGCCATCCGACCAGCGGTATACCTCGACCGCAAGCAGGTTGTCGTCCGATGGAGAAACGAAATCCGTTATGTCGAACTCGGACGGCAGACAGCTATCCTCGGCATAACCGACCTTTCGACCGTTGACCCATACATAGTACGCCGAATATACGCCATCGAAACGAAGAATCACACGACGCCCTTTCCATGCTTCCGGAACCTTGAAACGGGTTCTGTAACTTGAAACAGGATTGTATTCGTCCCCGATGAATGGCGGATCTGCCTTGTGCGGATATTCCACATTCGTATATCCGGGAGAGCCAAATCCCTTCATCTCTACGCATGAAGGCACATCTATCTCAAACCATTTGGAATCATCAAACCCAGTCCTGTGGAAATCCCTTACCCGAAGTTTCGGACTTCCCGCCCACGAAAACCTCCAGCGTCCATCAAGGGATAGCCTGTACGGCGTCACCGGTTCATCTTCGGTGAATGCGTCCTCAACTCGAAAAAGAGGGTAACCTTCCGCACGCGCAGGACGACGGTTTCTCTCCGTAACGCATTCGTTCTCCCAATCGCGGTTTCCCTTTCTCGCCGCGGTTACGCGCGCAAGTTCAGCATCAAACACATCTTCCGGCTGAAGGCCAGAACGAAGATCGAGAGCGTCAATGGCAAGCGTATCGTTCGTCAATGGTTCTACGACTCGCGTTATGAAAGCCTGCAAAGCCGCACGGGTTCCCGCCGGATCGCTCCCATGTATGGCTACAATGCTGTTCGTCAGCCTTGCATACCATGCGCCCTGCGCTGCCCACGGCTGAGTAGATACAAACACGTCTCCTCCCAGCGGGGATGAATAGTTAGAGTACTTCAATGTAACGCCGGTCTTGCGCCTGACCAGATTGACCAGTTCCTCTGCAGTTTTCCGCAGTTCCGGCGTTTCATCCCGACCGATGAGAATTCGCGCCTCGCGGTTGGTGTTCGCCAATTCGAACGGACCAAAAACAAGCTCCGTCCGCTCCGCCGCTCCGCAGGCCGCCGAGAACGCTATCAGCAGCGGCGACACAACTATCGCAAAACTTCTCCGCATCATTGCTCCATTCGCACCATGCATTATCACCTGACGGAGACTGCCATGCCAAGATTGTTCCGCCTGAGGTAAAGCTTCTTCCTGTCGGCAGACCACTTGAGCGCAACCCTTCCTTCAGGCACGATTCTCGCGGCGTCGAGAACTGTCTGTCCGGAAATCGCGTTTTTCTCGGAGCTTATCAGCAGCGTCGTGGCGATGCCGCGAGGCCCCTTCATGAACTCTGTTGCATCTATGGTGACGGTGCAACTCGCATCGAAGCTGATGTAGCTGTCGCCGACCACCTGCAACGGCGCATCCGCAAAACCGTTCTCGGGAACTTCAATTCTGATCTTGGCACTGTTCGCAAACAGCGTTCCCCAATCCGTCGACTTCATGAGGGCGTCACGGCCGGAAATCACGACCTCGGTTCCCGAAGCGGAAGCCTCCGTGCCTATTTTGAACTGACGGGAAATGAATGCCGAATCTGACACGTTTATCCTGCAATCCGGCCCATAGGCAATAGTCTGCGCCCCATTCGTCAAAAACGCGCCGTTGTGCAGTTCAATCGCGCTTCCGCCTGCAGTGCCGGAAGCGCTGCCAAGCCCAATCACTCCTCCAACCGACATTTCAGCGCCATCCCCAACGCGCAGAAGGTGTCCTTTATCCTGCGTCTTGGGGCTATTTATGGTCAATGCACCGCTTAGCTTGACGGTGGTGCCGTTGCCTGACACAACCAGACGGTTGCCGTCGTTGAGGGTATAACCGATCACCACGGATTTGGCTTCCATCGTTCCGCCCGAAAGCACCTCTATCGCATTGCCGTCGGCACCGGACGCATTATTGCCTGAGACCTTCACCGTTCCGGACGTGAAATCGACGGCTCCGCCGCCGGAAACGCAAAGCAGCCCGTTCGAACAATCGTCTTTGACGCCTATGATAAGCGGATCAGAAAGCGGGCTTGAAAATTTCGAACCGGAACCGGCTACATTTATGCGAGAACCTGACATTGCCGGCAACGAAATAAACTGCATTTGCTTTTGTGTCACATTCATTTTCGCGCCATCGAGAATCTCAAGCAAAACGGGAGCGGCTCCCGAAGCAAATCCTATGGCATTAAGAGTGTAGTCGAAATCTGAAGAGCGCAAAGCTATGCCGCAGTGGAACGATCCCGACTTGGGGTAGTTGCCTGGATTGAGCTGCACCACACCCGCATCCGAAAGGAGTTTTTCGTCGCAAAACTCGAACACATTGGAAACATAGCCCGACTCATAGTATATGTTGGCAGGGAAGGAACCGGACGAAACATATGAGGAAATCCGCGAGAACTTTGCCCCTTTCTCGAAAACGATGCGCGTGTCGCTGCCGCCCCAAGGATACACGGGAGCGTCAAAATCTCCTCCGTCCTGGACTACGAGCCTGTTGCCCGATGACGATGTCGTAAGCGCCGTGTCGGAGGACAGTTTTCCTCCTTTGGCTATCACAAGCGTACCTTTTCCGCGTCCCCAAATGCCTCCATTCCGATCGGCATATTTATCCTCGGACAGAGTCCAAGGATACGTTTCCGGGGAATGGACTATATTCACCGTACCGTTTGAAATCACAACCGTGGACTCCGACTGCGACCCGAAATAGAAAGGCTTCTGCTGGGCATCGCAGCCGGTGAGCGTAAGAGTATGTCCGCCAAGATCGAAAACGGCAGGCGTCGGGCCGAACGCGTTTCTGAAAACGAGAGACGACCATGTTTTGTCGGAGCTCAAAGTATACGATCCGCCGTCGGTCGCCTCGTGTTCCGCCCGGCCCTCGGACGGATTGTTGCGGTAATAGTAGTAGTCGTTCAGCGTACCCAAATCCGTTCCGGGACCGAACGGTGTTGCGAGCAACACATTAGCAGAACCTAGCAGCAATGCCTCCGTCAGCGTTTTCTTCATGTTCATCTCTCTTTCTTTCAGGGTTATTTGCCAAACTCTGCCTTCCGTCACTTGCCTTCGCGGATGGCGGAAACAATCTTCGCGATGTCTCCGTCGCCTTCGTGGTAGTACGGCCTGATGACGATATAGTTGATGACCTGCGCCGTTCCGTCCGGAGCTGCGGAGCCGTCGGCGTTACGGTCCTCGAAAACTATCTTCGCGGTATCCGAATCCGCGCGGAACACATACCTGTAC
>JAFXEA010000212.1 GCA_017521065.1 Kiritimatiellia bacterium
AGGGTGGGAGAAGCTGTGGCTATGCAGTCGATTCTCGGGGTGCTCTCCATCCAGCGGTGCCACGAACGTTTCGCCATTGCCAAGCCGAGGGTAGGAGCCGAGATGCGCAGGTTCTCCAGCCGACTGCGCAAATTGTGGCGTGAACGCGAAGGCAAGGAAGAGGACTCGTTCGAGGTGCAGGCGGTGGCGATCGGCGATGTGTGCTTTGTAGGGTTGCCAGGCGAGGTTGTGACTGAAATCGGACTGGAGATCAAGTGGAACAGTCCGTTCGCCCGAACGTTTCCGGCGTATCTCGCCACGGGCTACATCGGCTATGTTACGCCTGTCAACCTGATGGCGGCAGGGGGCTATGAGTCGCAAAGTCACCGGTTTGCATCGCGCGATACGCTGAAAATGGTTTCGGCCGCGCAGGATGCCATGATTTCTCTCCGGCAGCGGCTTCATCCTGAAGAGGCGGCCGGTGACGATCCGTATCCGGATAATCGCATAGCCCCGGTTGTCAACATGCCCGGAATGTACAAGGGCAGCAAGTGGAGCAATTGACGGTTTGAGAAAAAACCATCAGATGAAAACGCAAATGAATACAACGAGAAGAAGTTTCATGGGATTAGGGGCGGCGGCTTTTGTATCGCCGCTGTTCGGCGGTGCAGCGTGCCAGAGACGCAAAAAATGGTACAAGGGTAATCTGCATGCGCATACGCTCGTTTCCGACGGCAGGGCGTTTCCGGTGGAGGCGGCCCTTCTGTATCGCGACATCGGCTATGATTTCCTGATGTTTTCCGACCACAATCTGGTACATGACCATGAAAACTGGGTGACTGAAAAGAACCACAAGCGTCGCCGGTTTTCGCAGAGGAATGCCAGGATTTTCGCCGCCAGGTATCCGGCGTTCAAGCCGCAGACGCGCATTGAACCTGACGGAACGATGGCATGGCGATACGGACCTTTTGAGGAGACCGCCAAGGCTGTGAACAGCCCCGGACGCTTCCTTGTGATGAGCGGCTGTGAGTACAACGACGCGGTTTCAAGCAGATACTGCCTTCATTGCAATGTGATCAATACCTTCAAGGCCCATACGAAGAAGCGTTGTCCAGATGTCATGGCTTCGTTCAGGAATATGTATTCCTCCTTCGAGCGGCTCACGGCAGACGAGGATGCGCTTTTCATGGTGAACCATCCTTTCTACTGGTTCTACGATGTAGATCCGCTCATTCTTTCGGATTTCGATTATGTCCGATTCTTTGAAATCGTAAACCACGATGCATCGCCGCCGTTCAAGAAATTGCCGGCAGGAGCGTATGATGCCGATAAGCTGTGGGATTTTGCGTTGGCCAAACGTGCGCTTCGCGGCGCGCCGCCATTGTTCGCCACCGGTACCGATGATATGCATTACTACGGTAATATGTACAAGGAGGTCGCAGGAGAGCGTTCAACATACGGCAACCATGCGTTTGTTGCCGTGGCGGCAAAGGAGTTGACACCATCCGAGATTGTTGCAGCGATGCGCAGAGGCGATTTCTACGCCTCCACCGGTGTTGAATTGGCGGACGTGCGCTCTGAAGGCAAGAAACTCTCCGTTGAAGTCTCCAAGGCCGAGGGTGGGGATTGCCGCATATTGTTCTACGGAACGAAGCGCAATGCAAGGCTTGACTATTCTCCGGGAGAGGAACGGCTGATAGCCGATTTCGCCGCCGAGCTGGGGGTTGAACGCCCGATTCCGGCTTATGTGGGGACCAAGCGGCGTGTAGCAAAGCTTCCGAAGGATGCAGGAATCGTACTTCAGGAGACGAAAGGCTTGAACGCTTCGTACACACTGAAGGATGACGATCTGTATGTTCGCGCCAAGATTATTTCCGGGAATGCCGAGGCTTGGACGCAGCCGCTTTGGACAAATGTAAGGAAGGCGAATGCAAAATGACAACGCGTAGAGATTTCATAGGTTTTGGGGCGGCGGCGGTTGCCGCACCGGTTTTCGGGCAGAATGTGGTGGAGCCCAAGCCCAAGACACGAGCTGCTCTTCTGCATCTCGGGCAGAATATGTGGGGTGGGTATCTCGCCCCCGGTGAGAAGAAGATGCCTGGATTGCGGTATACGGCAGACCATCTGCGCACAGACGAGACTGTCTGGCGGTCACTCACCGATCTGATGGCCGTACGAAAGTACAATATGGCTGTGCTAGATGTCGGGGAAGGATTGATTTATCCGAGTCATCCAGAACTTGCGGTGAAAGGAAGCTGGAGCGCAGATAAACTATCTGCTGAGGTGAAACGGTTGAAGGAGCAGGGGATTGAGGCTGTTCCTAAGCTTAACTTTTCCGCTTGTCATGATGGATGGCTCAAGATGTATGGGCGCATGCTCTCCACGGATAAATACCGTGCCGTAGTGAAAGAACTCATAGACGACGTGTGCAAGGTGTTCGGCAATCCGCGGTATTTTCATCTCGGCCTTGATGAGGAGGATGCCGAAATGCAGCGGCGCGATCCTTTTGTGGTGATACGCAGAGGCGGCGCATGGTGGAGGGATTTCTATCATTATCTCGACTGCCTCTCTGCGCATGGAGCGAGGGCGATAGTGTTTCCTGGTGAGGATGCAAGAGAGTCTCCGGAGATATTCAGCAAGCGCATGCCGAAGGATGTCATTCAGAATCCTTGGATGTATGGCC
>JAFXEA010000213.1 GCA_017521065.1 Kiritimatiellia bacterium
CCTGCATAGGCACCAGTACGATTGGCAAGAGCCTTGAGCTTGGTCTTGGCTTCGGCCATCTTCTGGTCGATGATGCCCCAACGGATGAGGTCGGGCTTGCGAAGAGCCTCGCCGGCGAACTCAAGAGCGCACCGATCTTCATCGACGACGCGAGCGGTCTCGACATCGCCGACCTCCGCGCCCGCGCCCGCCGCATGAAGCGTCAGCATAACATCGAGCTTATCGTGATTGACTACCTTCAGCTCTGCCAGTGCCGCGAGGCGTCGAAGCAGGGGCGCCAGATCGAGGTGAGCCGGATATCAGGACAGATCAAGGCGATGGCGAAGGAACTTCAGATTCCGGTGATCGTCCTTTCCCAGCTCTCCCGTGCCAACGAACAGCGCGGCGACAAGAACGAGGTACCGAAACTTTCCGACCTTCGTGACTCCGGTGCAATCGAACAGGACGCCGACGTCGTCATGATGCTGCGCCGTCCTGCGATGGTACGCGCCACGCGCGACGATGTAGATACGCAGAATCTCGCAATCGTGGACGTCGCCAAGCACCGTAACGGCGAGGTCGGTGACGTGAAGATGAACTTCTTCCGCGACTACGTGCGCTTCGGCGACCGTTCGCAGAAGGATGAAACCGCCGCGGCCGAAGAGGTGCAGCGCCAGATGGACGAGGCGGACGCTGTGCAGGCGGTGGAGATGCGTCAGGACGAGATTTTCGTCGAGGATCTCATGTAATGATGGAGGATGGCTATGCTTCATGTAGTCGCAACACCGATAGGGAATCTCGGGGACATCAGCGCACGTGCGCTTGAGTGTCTCAAGTCCGCAAGCTTGATCGCCTGTGAGGATACGCGTCGCACGTGGCAGCTGCTTACGCACTTCGGGATTCCGCGTCCGGAGATGGTTTCCTACCGTCAGGGTAACGAGGAGCGCATCGCGGAGCACGTCGTAGCGGCGGTGAACGCCGGACGCGAGGTCGCGCTCTGTTCTGACGGCGGCTATCCCGGAATCTCCGATCCCGGATACCGTCTCATCCGTAAGTGCGCCACGGAGAACGTTCCGTACGATGTGATACCCGGCGCGAGCGCGGTGAACGTCGCGCTTCTGATGAGCGGACTTTCCACCAGTTCCTTCACCTTCAAGGGATTTCCGCCGCGAGGCCCCGGCGCGATACGCAACTGGTTCGCCGAGGAGAAGGAGAGCGACCACACGCTGATATGCTACGAATCGCCGTTCCGCGTGGGACACACCCTAGAAGCGGCATACGAGGTGTTCGGCGACCGTGAGGCCGCAGTCTGCATAGAGCTTACGAAACTGCATGAACGCGTTTCACGCGGTTACCTCAAGGATCTTGCCGCGGAGTTCAAGGATGCTAAGGTGAAGGGCGAGGTGGCGCTTGTCATTGCGGGGGCGAATCCGAAATTCGCCCGCGCCGCCGCTCCTTCCGAATGAGGTGCATCAGATGTCCCGGAACCGTCTGCTGCTGCTAACGCCTCCGCTCCTTCAGCCGAACTGCCCGTATCCTGCCACGATGCATCTTACGGGGTTCTTGGAGGAGAGGGGATTTGACGTCCATCAGCGAGACCTCTCCGTGAAGGTCGCGCTGGATGTCCTGCACGAGTACGGTGGCGAAGAGGCTGACGAGTTCATCGAGCTGCTGCAGGGACCGTTGCCGATCGAGGCGAAGCGCGGGGCAAGCGAGATCATCGACGATATCGCGCTGTGGATACGCGACAATGTCGATCCCGACTTCGGCTTCTCCCGCTATGCGGAACATATTGCCGTTGCGGTGAACGATTTCGGTGAGGTCGAAAAGCGCGTGCGGCGGCGTGGTGTGATGGACCGCCCGCTGGAACGTCATCTGAAGGCGGCGATGGACGAGGTGCGTCCGACCGTTGTGGGTGTCACATGTCCGTTCCCCGGAACGCTGGTCGGTGCGTTCAAGATCGCCCGTTGGATACGGCGGCATCATCCTGATGTTAGGCTCGTTCTCGGCGGTGGATACGTATCCACCGAACTGCGTGACATGACGGATCGTCGTCCGTACCGGTATTTCGACGACTTCATCCTTGACGAAGGCTATGCCCCTCTGGCGAAGATGCTCGATCCCCGCACGAAGATCAGCGAGGATTCCGTTCCTGCGTTCGTGAAGCCGAGCTCCCGCGGACTAGACATGGGGGAAGATTTCGATGTTGTCGAGACTGACAACTTCGTGACGAACCTATGGAACTCAGGCAGATGGCACCGTCTCATCATGGCGCGTGGATGCTACTGGAGAAAATGCGCGTTCTGTGATGTGCGGCTTCCGTACATCGGCTGCTTCCGCATGCCGAAAGCGGCGGAGATCGTAGATGCCATGCAGGAGCTCGGAACGCATTTTCACTTTGTCGATGAGGCGATGCCTCCGTCCCTGATAGAAGGCGTGTGCCGGGAGATACTGAAGAGGAAGTTCGCTTGCGAATGGTGGGGGAACATCCGCTTCGACAACGCCTTCACTCCGGAACTTGTGCGGCTGATGGCGAAGGCAGGCTGCATCGCAGTCACCGGTGGACTTGAATGTGCGGACGACCGTCTTCTCAAACTGATGAACAAGGGGATAACATGCGCATCGGCGAAACGTGTGCTGAAGCGTTTCCGGGCGGCGGAGATCGCTGTGCATGCCTATCTCATGTATGCGTTCCCGACGCAGACGGAGGCGGAGGCGCTTGGTGCGCTTGATTTCGTGCGCGGGCTTTTTGCGGAGGATCTTGTGCAGAGCGCGTTCTGGCACAGGTTTGCGCTCACTGTCCATTCGCCTGTCGCGAAAGATCCTGCGGCGTTTGGGATCGAGGTATGCGAACCTTCGCCCGCTCCGGTGCGTCCGAAGGGTGCTGGGGTATTTGCCCGCAACGAACTTGCATTCATAGAGCCGCATTCGCCGGACTGGGAGCGCATCGGAAAGGTCCTGCGCGTCGCGCTCTACAACTTCCAGCAGGGACGAGGCCTCGACAAACCCGCATCCTACTGGAAACGCCGCGTACGCCGCCAGTAACGGCAAAAAGATGTCTCAAACAATCAGCTTAATGTGATACAAGTAAGGTGCAGTTCCATTGTCATCCCATGACTGATAAGTCATGGGCAATTGCAATTCCGTGTTTATAAACTCCGGAAATGTCAAAACAGTGTGGATTGATGTAGGCAGGATGTATGGCATAACGAGATGACAATACTTCAAAATCTCACCGCCGTAATTGTTACCTCAAAATGAGAATTCAGTTCGGAATGTTCTCACTTCATTATGAAGATCGTGGTTTGACTCTTTTTAGATTTTCCCGTATTTCTTACGGTAGGATGCGGCTGAGGTGTGGACGCGTTTCTGGAAGAAATGCGCAAAGTACCACGTCGAATTGAATCCGAGCGTTTCGGCGATTTCAGATATCGGCATGTTTGTGGAACGCAGCAGGTTCTTTGCACGAGCAAGCCGTATATCAAGCTGGTACTGATGCGGTGAGGTGCTGGTCTCTTTCGCGAAGATATGACGGAAGGTGCGGTACGGAATATCCAACGATGAGGCGAGCTGGTCGAAGTCGACAATTTCAGTTGCATGTTCCGCTATATGGGCTTGCGCACGATGTATGAGTTCCGCATGCGAGGTGCCAGAAGCATTTCTGTTCTGCTCTTCGAGCAATGTAGCTATCAATAGGGGGATTTTTGCTGCCGTGGAATAAGTGTTGTCATGTCCGCTTTCCAGAATGTCGTTGATGGTGTCTGATAGAAGATTTCGGAAGCGGTTCATGTTCGGCATGTGAAGTACATCGCCATCAGGGTTGTATCCAGCTCCTCCAACGAGCCTGTCGGCAAGGTCGCCGCCAAACCCGATCCATAGCGTTGTCCAGCCGATATTCTTGATTGGCCGGTATCTGTGCCAGCATCCAGGCGGCAGGATTATCAGCGAGTCCTTTCTGACCGGGAATTTCCGGTGATGGAATTCCACTGTTCCGCGTCCGCTCTCTACAAGGAACAGCTGCCATTCATGCAGGATTCGCCCTTTCTCCCATGAAAAGAAGTATTCGTCGGGGTGTGCCGAAGAGGGAAACTCGTCGCCGGGTCGTGTAAGCCCGCGTCCAGCGCAGGTTGCGTAGAGTCCCCACGCCTTCTGCGAGTCGTTTACGGGAAAGTATCTATAAGCCGGTTTCATGGCTGTAGATGATATCATTCATTGCCAAAAAGCGCAACTTTGCCAAAATGAAGTGTTGCCACAAATGGACTTTCTATGATATTTTTCACGTCAAAGGGATTATTAGCGAAAGAAAAGCATGCGTAAAATACTGATATTCGTTTTGATTGCAGGTTCTGCCGTTTTGTTGGCGGCTGAAAACCTCAAGGTTGAACGGCGAAAGCCGCTAACCGCCAATGTCGGCGTGGTGAGCGTTGGACTCGATACCTATTGGAAACAGTGCCCCGGTCTCCTTGAGGATATGATGAAAAAGGAGGATGTTTTCATCGGAAAGCTCAACGCCCATTCTGTGAAGGTTTCCCGCTTCGGAATGTCCGACAATCCGCAGAAGGCATCTTCCATGATTCCGGCGATGAAGGCTGCGGATCTCGACATTCTCTTCATCGACATGGTCACATACGCGACAAGCTCCACCTTCGCTCCGTTTGTGCGCGAACTGAAGTGTCCGATAGTGCTGGTTGCGCTTCAGCCTGATTCGCGTCTCGACTACGAAAAGGCAACTGTGTACAAGCAGCTCTACAACGACGACTTCTGCTCTGTTCCGGAATTCACCGGAGTTGCGGTACGCTATGGAAAAGAGGTTGCGGATGTAATAATCGGAAAACTCAATGGAGATGCCCGCGCCGATGATGAGATACGCCAGTGGTGCGCAGTTGCGCACGTTCTGCACGACCTAAGGCGTGCGCGTATCGGGCTTATGGGGCACGTCCTTGAAGCGATGTACGATATGCAGGTTGATCCCACCGCCGTCAGCCGTACATTCGGCTGCCATGTGGCTCTCTGCGAACCTGATGAGATCCTTCCGTTCTATCGGGAGCTGGGTGCAACAGCGGCGCGTTCGGAGATCGCGCCCAACCAAGGGGATAGTGCTGGTAGGGCGGTCTCTCCGAGACCGCCGCAACAAGCCGCCGCCGAAGTAA
>JAFXEA010000214.1 GCA_017521065.1 Kiritimatiellia bacterium
AACGCACCGCTACGAAAAGAGGTGGAGCGCGAGACGGACGCACCCGAAGGCAATCTCGTGATTGTCGAGCGGTGCGCACGTGAGCGCCAACGCCTCTTTTCGTGCCGGGAGTACGGTTGGACCGGTACTGCCCACGCACTGACAAGCACCCCATACGACAGACTAGTCACACACACCCGGCATTACCTGTACTTTGACAAGCACTACATACGTCAGTGTTTGATCAAATGAAATGCTCTTTCAAAGACCAGTTGTCTTGTTTTCGGAAGAAGCAAATGCACATTTGAGACAGCTGAATGAACCTATGCACCATAACGATCTGGGGTAGTCACATTCACCCCAACAACAGACTAACTTCCGTCCGATCAAAAGACCTCAATTTCCAGAGGTGCTGTTTCCAGCGTTTACCGCACAGCCCTGTATACAAGTGAACGCCAGCCCCACCTGCGGGCGGCGGTGACATTCGGTTCGGTATCGTCCAGAAACAGGAGATCTTTCGGTTCCAGCCCAAGCCTTGAGGCGGCAAGGTCATATATGGGACGCTCCGGTTTCACCAGCTTCTCGAAACCGGAGATAACCTCGGCGTCAACCAAAGCGTGATGCTCCGCGCAACGGGGAAGATAAAGACGTTCATAGAAATCCTCTGACATGTTGGAGAGGATTCCGATCTTCTTGCCTGCCGCCTTTAGATCCTTCATCAATGCGAGAGTTTCACGGGATAGCGTCTTCACCCATCCGGCAGCGTCAAGCTCCCACAGCCTTTCAAGCTGATCCGGAGTTGGCGGAGGCAATCCCGCATCGGCAAAGGTCAGGCGGTACAGTTCCTCGAACGAGCACATTCCCCCGTCCCATTTCGCACGATGCAGATCCCAACTTCTGTTGAACGACTCCTTTGAAATCCCGAGCGATTCGCAGAACTCAACAAGCGGCCAACCCTCGTTTCTCGGCGAAACCGATATGACACCGCCGAAATCGAACACGACACCTTTCGCTTCAAGGAAATCCGCCACCGGCGGAGGAACGAGACCGGCGACCGGCTCTCCTGCCGCAAGGCGATGCCTGACCTCGGTGGAGGACTCCGGCGTACGTGGGAATGGGATGAACTTCACAAGCCGGACAAGTTCATCGGTCTCCTTCCATCTCGGGATATCCGGCACATTGTCTTCGCCGATTATGAAAAACAGCTCCGCTTCGGGATAAAGCTCCTTGACGGCACGGACAGTGTCGATGGAATACGATACGCCGCCGCGACGCAGTTCGAAATCCCAAGGTTCCAGCACCGGATGTGGAGCGCAGGCGTATTTGACAAGCGTCCAGCGCAGCGCCGCAGTGCCACAGCCTTCCTTGAACGGATTGCAGGCGGCCGGAATGACGAGGACCTTGTCGAGGGAATGTTCCGAGGCGGCCCTCAGCGCGACACCGATGTGTCCTGAATGTATCGGATTGAACGAACCGCCAAAAATCCCGATGCGCTTCATCGGCTCGCCCCTCCTTCCGTCAGAAAACAATCGCGACATCCGGCAACGCCTTGCGGATGCGCTGCATCTCCTCCTTGGAGATCGGGCAGGAGCCGAGCGAAAGCATATCAAGATCCTTCCAGGGTGAAAGATCATCGGGAAGCTTTGTCACGCGGGTGTCGTTCAGGGATACAGCACGGAGATTCGGCATTGTCACCAGCCAATCGGGGATCGACGTGACGGGGTTGCCGTCAAGCGAAATATCCTCAAGCGCTGTCCACTCCTTCACAACCTCAGGAACGGCGGTCAACCCATTCTTCTTGAGGTATATCCGACGGAGGTTCTTCAGGGTCGAGAGAGCGGATGGAACAGCTTTAAGCTGATTGCCGTTGAGGCGCAGCCACTTCAGACCGGTAAGCTTCGCCATGTTTTCCGGCAGTTCCTTGATGGAGTTGTTGTCGAGATTGAGATAGTCGAGCGTCGCAGCCCATGCGGAGAAGTCGGGCACGTCAACCATGCCGTTTGACGAGAAATAGAACTCCTTGATTCCCTTCAGCTTCAGCACTTCAGGCTGGACAGACGCGGTTCCACGCTCCGAAAGATCGATCATCTTAACGGAATCAAGGCCAGACAGCACATCCGCTGTGACTGCGCCTTTGTCGCCACGAAGGATAACGCGCACAATGCCGGTACGGTTTGTCGAAGCTAGAGCCTTGAGACCAATAACCGTCGGCACGTCCTCAGGCTTGCCTTTGTTGTCGAAACATCCGGCGCAGACGAGCGCCACCGCAAAAACTGTAATCCACTTGTTCATAGTCTTGAATTATACCACTTAGAAATCAAGGTTGCGGACGTTGAGGGCGTTCTCTTCGATGAAGCGGCGACGAGGCTCGACTTCGTCTCCCATGAGAAGCGTGAACATCTGGTCCGCCTTCACCGCATCGTTGAGTGTTACGCGCAGCATGTGGCGCTTCTCTGGATTCATCGTCGTCTCGAAAAGCTCCTCTGCGTCCATTTCACCAAGACCCTTGAAGCGGTAGATCGAAAGACCCTGCTTGCCGTGCGCTCGGACCTCATCGAGAAGCCCCGGCAGCATGCCGCCGAAATAGTCGTCCTGCGAGAATCCGAAGCCCTCAAGGGACTGGAACTGCTTGCGAAGCATGGAAGCGCCGGAACCCGTCGCAGAAGCGTCCGCCAACAGCTCTTTCGGCTTGTATCCGCGCTCCTCAACAGCCTTGGACGTAAGCTCGATCTCCGAAAGGAGGCGCATCAGGTTAGTGGCCGTCTCCTTGTCGAGCACGGAACCATCCTTGCCCTTAACCTCAAAATCGTCCAAGCCAAGCGTGAGCAGCTTTTCGGTGAGTTCCGCATCCGTAAGCACGTATTCGGAACGCTTCTTGCGTTCAACCTTGTAGAGCGGCGGCTGGGCGAGATACACATACCCCTTCTCGATCAGCTCCGGCATCTTGCGGTAGAAGAACGTCAAGAGAAGCGTACGGATGTGAGCACCGTCCACGTCAGCATCTGTCATGATGACGATCTTGTGGTAACGGGCCTTGGAGATATCCCATTCCTCGGCGAATCCGCAGCCGATGGCCGTGATGAGAGTGCGGATCTCCGTGTTGGCGAGCATGCGATCCACGCGCGCCTTCTCAACGTTGATCACCTTGCCGCGCAGCGGAAGGATAGCCTGCGTCGCACGGTCGCGCCCCTTGCACGCCGAACCGCCTGCGGAGTCACCCTCCACGAGATAGAGTTCCGTCTTCGCCGGATCGCGGTTCGAGCAGTCGCGGAGCTTGCCGGGAAGCGAAAGCCCATCCATCACGCCCTTGCGACGCGTGGATTCGCGCGCGGCGCGGGCCGCCTCGCGGGCACGGGCGGCGAGAAGCGTCTTTTCGATGATCGTCTTCGCGATGGAGGGATTCTCCTCGAAGAACGTCATAAGCTTGTCGCTCACGATGGCGGCGACGATTCCTTCAACCTCTCCGTTGCCGAGCTTCGTCTTCGTCTGCCCCTCGAACTGCGGCTGCGGCACCTTTACGCTCACAATGACCGTAAGGCCTTCGCGCATATCGTCGCCGGTGAGCTTATCCTTCTCCTTGATGAGCTTGGAGTCGGCCCCATACTTGTTGATGGTACGCGTAAGGGCGGCGCGGAAGCCTGAGAGATGCGTACCTCCCTCAATCGTGTGGATGTTGTTGCAGTACGTCTGCTCAATCGTGGAGAACGTCTCGGTGTACTGCATCGACACCTCGGCGGCGATCGGTATGCCGGAAGCGCTCTCCTTCTCGCCCTCG
>JAFXEA010000024.1 GCA_017521065.1 Kiritimatiellia bacterium
CTCGTTGTCTGTTGTCAGCCTCCCTCCGTTTGAAATCACGACAGCGGAAGAATATAGAAGATTTGAAACGCCTTGGAGTTTCGCCTTCGACTTCTCATTGGTAAGTTCAAGGAACCCTCCCCAAACAGCTCCATCGGTCATGATGAAGTCACGAGCTTCAGTCACGACAAAAGTATGAAGCGGATTGGATGACTTGCCGCCAAACTGAAATGTGCTTGTCCCGGAATTGTAATTAACAACAACATTGGCGTTTATTTTGCCTGTAACAATATTATTTTGCCAATCCCAGCTCTGTGACGTCCCACGGTCAAAAGTAACTGTTTTACCAGGAGCGATAATATCACCAGTCATAGTAAACGATAGGTATTCGCTGGTGATCATAAGATCCGAATCACTGGTAATGCTTGATGCATATGTGACAGGGCCATTTGACAGCAACGGTGCGACACCTTGATGTGAAACGATATCAATAGGCGTATCGACAATCGAATTATACGATGCAATCTTGAGTTTCCCCGTGCCTGTCATAATGATGCGCCCTGGCCCAAGTACATAAGAGGATTTTTGGTTGCTGAGAGAAGCTCCCCAGATGGATTTATCTGTCAGCTGAAGATGAAATTCACCGGCTTCCACACGAACATCACCATTGAATCCTCCTGTCCATGACTTATTTCCTCCATTGTCTGCTTTATGGAGAAGTATTCCATCCCCCTTCTTTACCAAGGTTCCATTCCCTGAATAACATACGCCCAAAGTAACCGTTTTTCCTGCACCGACAACAAGTGTCACTCCACCTAAATTAGGCACGCCCTTTGGAGTAATTGTATTTTGGATAACTGCAACATCTCCCGATCCTGGAACTCCGTTATCCCAGCAGGACACATCTCCCCATTCCTTACCGTAATCTGTATCATCACCAATCCATGTCGTTGTCTTAGCGAAAACGCTTGAAGCCAAAACAACGGTTAAACCGGCCATTATAGCACCAACTCTCATCATAGTCGCCTTTCTTTTCTGTTAACCTCACTCATACCCCATAGACGGGACAGCAGTGATATTCTTCTTATTCACAAGAATTAGGTTTGTTCACCTAACCAACTTTTGAGCCGCATTGTATCAAATCCCCAATCTATTATGCAATGTCACATAATGAACATACGCGAACGAAAAACATGACTTTTTGCGTCAGGCATCATCGGATTTATGATATACTTCGCGTCATGAAACCCTGTTCAGCCCTCAATCCGTTGAAGGTGATTGTTGTCATCGACATGTCCGCTGGCGTCTCAGCCCGCGAACTTCTTTCTGGCCTATTCAAGTTCGTCAACACGGAAAGGCCTTGGGCCATGCGCCTTATTCAACTTCCGGCGGAATCGCTGTCCACGGCGATTTCAAAGACGATCGACGAGGAGGTTGACGGGCTGATTGTCACGACATCGGCAGATGACGAGACTAACGCGGCAATAGCCTCCGCCAATGTTCCGACCGTATTTGTGGACGTAAGGAATCCGCTTTTCGAAAATCGTGCGACAGCCGTTTCATTCGTCCGCAACGATAACGACGGTATCGGTACACTGGGCGCGAAATATCTTGCGTCGCTCGGAAGCTTCAACTCATTCGGATTCGTTCCCGACATTGAGCAGCGCGCTTGGTCGGTTCTACGGGAGAAAGCGTTCGTGCGCGAACTTGGAAGGCGCGGTGCGAACACACGCGTGTTCACCGGAAGTTCCCGTCAGATGTCCATAGACCGAAAAAATCTCATCACCTGGCTGAAACGCCTTCCGAAGCCAGCCGCTGTCATGGCAGCCTACGATTATCGCGCCACACAGGTGTGCGAAGCCTGCAAGGAGGCTGGCATCCGCATTCCTGAACAGGTCGCCATTGTCGGGGTTGATAACGACGAGCTCCTTTGCCTCTCCACCACTCCGTCCCTTTCGAGCATCAAGCCCGATCACGTGAGCGAAGGCATTCAGGCCGCTGCAGAATTAAACCGCCTGTTTCGTCTCGGCAAGCGGGCGAAGCGCCGCGAACTTTTCTGCCACGTCCAAGGCATTGTCGAGCGAGAATCGACAAAGGCGGGGCCTCCTGCAGCAACGCTGATTCGCCGCGCCATTGCGCTCATTGACGAGAATTCCCGCACAAATCTTATGGTCGGATCGGTCGCGGCTGGGCTTGGCGTCTCGCGGCGTCTCCTTGAACGAAGGTTCAGAGAAGCCCGTGGCGAATCCATTCACGCCTACATTCTCGCACGCCGTCTGACGATCGTAAAACACCTTCTTCGAACGACGAAGCGTTCAATTGCAAAAATCGCATCTGAATGCGGATTCCCGAGTGCCAACTCACTCTCGCACATCTTCGCGCGCTCGATCGGCTGCTCCATGCGCGAATACAGAAACTCCGCAACGACCCAAGAAAGACTTGCTTAAATTACGCTCTGCCGCATGTTTTTGAAGAAGCAGATGCGGCAATCAAATGTCGTAATATTAAGCCACAAAGATTACAAAGGGGGTTCTAATGTTGCCATTGTGCTAGTGTTGCCAGTACCAATGTTGCCAGTTTCCAATTGGGTATTGGGATTGGCAACTGGCAATACTTCCACATTGGCAACATTCAAATTCCCCTCCCCTCTATGCATCTCAGCGTTCTCAGCGGGAGAATCAAGATTAGTCCCCACTCCTCCACTCCCAACTCCTCCACTATTCTTCACGCTTTCATACACAACGAGCGCAACAAAGAGCGGCAAGAGCGCCAACCGTCCACGCAACGACCGATGCCGCCGCGCAAACGGCCAGAAACGCTGTCCCAACCTTCATCATGACATCGTACAGATTATAGCACATTTCTGATTTTCAAGCCGTCGCGCAGTTCGTCGAGCTGTTTCGGCGACGTGACATTGAACGGAGTCGAAAAAACGAACTGTTTTTGGTACAATTGGAGACATGAAACGCATGATAACATTCCTTTTTGCATTGTCTATATCCGTCATTGGCCTTTCCGCCGAAACGAATGTCGTTGACGGAATGAAGGTCGTATGCGAAGATGGCGTCTGCATGCTTGTGGAAGAGCCATCGGAAGCGGCGCCTGTCTCCATCAAAACCGAAAGCTTACAGCCTCGCATTGCTCACGGCTACATGGATGCCGACTCCTTCATTGCATTTCTTGAAAACCGGAATATGGAATCGGAGTCCCCCCTTGCAGGGAAATCATGGTGGCTTGTGATATTGCTCACGCTTTTCGGAGGCATTTGCATGAACCTTACCCCGTGCATACTTCCGATGATGCCCATCAACCTGATGATCATAGGGCGTTCCGCTTCTCGCGGTGCACTGTACGGTCTCGGCATCGCGCTTGCCTATGGAGTCCTAGGAATCCTTGCGGCGGCCGGAGGAATGGCGTTTGGAGAGATACAGGGAAATCCTTGGTTCAATGCGGCGATATCAATTCTCTTCCTGATACTTGCACTTGCGATGCTTGGAGTGTTCTTCATCGACTTCTCCAA
>JAFXEA010000025.1 GCA_017521065.1 Kiritimatiellia bacterium
GAGTTCAAACTTACAGATCCGTACGGGACCGCCCCGTCCAAGCCGCCGTTCAACCAGAGCGTCTCCACAGGTGTGCCGTGGCACAACCTGCCCGTGACCCGCGAATACACGCTCGGACAGCTTCTTGACCAGACGATTGCGCGCTGCGGCGAGAACGACGCTGTCGTGTACGCCGACCGCGATTTCCGCCTTTCGTGGTTTGAGTTCGGCGAGGAGGTCGATCTTGTCGCAAAGGGCCTGATGGCCCTCGGCATAAAGAAGGGTGAGAAGATCGCCCTCTGGGCGACGAACGTCCCGCACTGGGTGGTCCTCATGTTCGCCGCCGCGAAGATCGGCGCCGTCCTCCTGCCGCTCAACACGAACTACAAGTCGCAGGAGATGGACTTCGCGCTCAAGCAGTCCGACACGGAGAACCTCTTCATCATCAACGGCTTCCGCGACTGCGACTATGTGCAGGTGATAAACGAGCTCGTCCCCGAGCTGAAGGAGCAGCCGCGCGGCGAGTTGAACTGCCCGAAGTATCCGTGCCTCAAGCGCGTGTTCTTCCTCGGCGGCGAAAAGCACCGCGGAATGTACTCCCTCAACGAGGTGAAGAGCCTCGCCTGCGAGACGACTCATGAGGCGTATCTCGCGCGTCAGGCGGAGTGCGACGTGAACGACGTCGTCAACATGCAGTACACGTCCGGCACGACGGGATTCCCGAAGGGCGTACAGCTTACGCACCGCAACATCGCGAACGACGGCTTCTGGATCGGAGCCTGCCAGAACCTCTCCTGCCGCGACCGCGTGTGCATCCCCGTGCCGCTCTTCCACTGCTTCGGCTGCGTGCTGGGCGTCATGAGCTGCGTGAACCACGGCTCGACGATGGTGTTCCTCGAGAAGTTCGACCCCGTGCAGGTGATGGCATCCATCGAGAAGGAGAAGTGCACCGCCACGTACGGCGTCCCCACGATGTACATCGCGATGCTCGACCATCCGCTTTTCCCGAAGTTCGACTTCAGTTCGCTCCGTACCGGCATCATGTCGGGCTCCGCCTGCCCCGTGCACCGCATGCAGCAGGCGCAGGAGAAGATGTTCATGCGCGAGATCACGAATCCGTACGGCCTCAATGAGGCAGGACCCGTGATGACGATGACGCGCTACTTCGAGAAGTCCATCGAGCGCAAGTGCCAGACGATCGGCCAGGCCATGCCCGGGATCGAGGTCGCCATCATCGACCCCGAGACTGGCAAGATCGCACCCATCGGCACGGACGGCGAGATATGCTGCCGCGGCTTCAACAACATGAAGGGCTACTACAAGATGCCTGAGCAGACCGCGAAGTGCATCGACGAAAACGGCTGGCTCCACTCGGGCGACATCGGCCGCATGGACAAGGACGGCTACTACTACATCACCGGGCGCCTGAAGGACCTCATCATCCGCGGCGGCGAGAACATCTCGCCCAAGGAGGTGGAGGACTTCCTCGGCACGATGCCCGGCGTGAAGGATGTCGCGGTCGTGGGCTGCCCATCGAAGAAGTACGGCGAACAGCCTGCGGCGTTCATCATCCCGTCCGACGGCGTTACGCTTTCGGAGCATGACGTGCAGGTGTTCTGCAAGGACCGGATCTCGTGGTTCAAGATACCGAAGTACGTGCACTTCCTCGACATCTTCCCGATGACGGCGTCGCAGAAGATCCAGAAGTACAAGCTGCGCGAGATGGCGCACGAGCTCTGGCCGGACGCATGACGTCCACCCCTGTCGTTTTCCGATGCGCGCAAAACTTGGATCGAGGCTTGGGTTTCTGATGCTGGCGGCAGGGTGTGCCGTCGGACTCGGGAACGTCTGGCGTTTCCCGTTCATCGTTGGACAGAACGGAGGCGCGGCGTTCGTGCTTGTGTATTTCCTCTTTCTGGCGATTCTCGGCTTCCCGATGCTCACCGCCGAGCTTGCCTTGGGGCGGGCCGCACGGCAGGGGGTGTCTGGCGCGATGCGCAACCTTGCCGCCGAACGCTACCGCAGGTTCTGGGCGGTCACGGGATGCATGATATTCGCCGGCAACTTCCTGCTGATGATCTACTATACGGATGTCTCCGGTTGGCTGCTCAAGTACTCCGGTGACTATCTGCGCGGTCTGCCGCCGCCTGAGTTCTCTGCACTTTTGAAGGATCATGCGACCTGTTCGGGATATCTCTTCCTTACCGTTGCGATAGCGACAGCCGTATGTGCGCTCGGTGTGAAGAACGGCGTGGAGCGCGTCACGAAATGGATGATGCTTGCGCTCTTGGCTCTGCTTGGGGTGCTGGCAGTGAAAGCGCTTTCCCTGCCGGGTGCGGAGAAAGGGCTCAAGTTCTATCTTTCGCCGGACTGGAGCCGCTTCGCCGCCCATCCGTGGAAGGCGGTGTTCGATGCGATGGGACAGGCCTTTTTCACGCTTTCCACCGGCGTCGGGTGCATGGCGATATTCGGAAGCTATGTCGGAAAGGAGCATTCGCTTGCGAAGGAGTCGTTCTGTATAATTGCGATAGATACTTTTGTCGCCTTCCTTTCGGGTCTTGTCATATTCCCGGCGTGCGCAAGCTACAACGTGGATGTCACGTCCGGCCCCGGCCTCATCTTCATCGCACTTCCGAACATCTTTGCGGACATGGCGGGTGGACGGCTATGGGGCTTCGTGTTCTTCCTGTTTCTCTCTCTTGGGGCGCTCACCACGATCATCGCCGTGTTTGAGTGCCTTATCGGCGGACTGATGGACGAACTCGCCAAGCCGCGTCTTAGGCTTACCATTGCCGTTGGATGCGCCGTTGCTATGCTTGCCTTGCCGACGGTTCTCTTCGAGCCTGTCCTCGAGTGGGAGGATTTCATCTTTGGGCAGTTCTGGCTTCCGATCGGGGCGTTGATGATATGCGTATTCGTGACCCGCAAATGCGGCTGGGGGTACGAGGCCTTTTCCGCAGAGGCGTCGCATGGCGAAGGAATGCGTTTCCCGTCCGTGTTTGCGCCCATCATGAAGTGGGTTGTCCCTCTGCTAATCATCTTGACCATGGTGGCGGGGCTTGTCGTCCACTAAGATAAGCATTTTGCAATCTGTAAGCTGCGCTTCTGTTAAAATTTCAGAGAAATTTGCGAAAACTCCTATATTCAAAGGGTTGCTTCCCCTTAACTGGGACAACTGGCGTCTCGCCCGTTGATATCTTGAACGGGCAGGATGCCCGTTCTCCCAGTGTGGATGCCCGTCCAGTAAAGAGGTTTTGCAACAACCTATGTCCATGTGTGATATAATATTGGGTCATTAATAGGCAAGGAGTAAAAATGTTCTTTTCGTATATATTGATGTTTGCTGCATCGGTAGTTCTGCCGGTGTGTGAGGTTGTAGAAAAGCCGGATATGAGCGTATCCACGTATCCGGGGCGTGTGGTCCCGATCGCGCAGGTAAATGTGGTTCCGCAGGTGTCGGGCGAGATCCTTGAGGTATGCTTCGAGAACGGTGCGATGGTTAAAGAAGGGGATGTGCTGTACAGGCTCGATCCCGTGAAGTACTCCGCGGCCGTCAAGAACGCAGAGGCGAAGCTTGCGGAATGCAAGGCGAACCTTTCCTATGCGGAGCTTTCCTATGCCCGTCACAAGAAGCTTCTGGAGACGCGCGCCGTGTCGCTTGACGCAGTGGATAACGCGCTCTCCCAGCGAGATTCCTCCCGTGCGGCGTATGCGGCGGCGCAGGCGAGCCTGATCTCCGCCAAGGACAATCTTGCGCACTGCACGATTGTCGCCCCGATTTCCGGCAAGATCGGCTCCACTACGATGACGCGCGGCAACTATGCGAAGGCCGGAGAGAACATGCTTGTGACGATTGTGCAGGTTTCGCCAATCCGCGTGTGCTTCTCGATGTCCAACCGTCGGTTCCTAGACCTGTTCAGCGGATTGACGCGTCGTCTGCGCGAAGAGTCCATAGCATCCGTATTTCTCGCGAACGGCATGCCGTATGCGGGGAAGGGCAGCTTTGATTATGTGGAGAATACGGCAGATCAGCTTACCGACACCATTCAGGTGTATTACCAGTATGAGAACAAGGAAGGTCTTCTGCGCCCTGCCGGTACGATAAGCGTGACGCTCTCATCGAAACAGGGGGCGTTGCGTCCTGCGGTGCCTCCGACTGCCATCCTTCAGGATATTCAGGGTCCGTATGTGTGGGTGCTTGGTGAAGGCAACCGCGCCGAGCGCCGTTCTGTTGCGCGTGGAGATCAGTCTGGCGACTGGGTGCTGATCGAGAAGGGACTTAAAGTTGGCGAACGTATAGTTGCTGATGGAGCCCACAAGGCCAAGCGTGGCATGACAATCGAGGCGGCGAAATGAGTTCGGCAGAAGACGTAACGGCGAAGTATCCGAGCCTGTCCCGGTTCTTCATCACTCACCCGCGCTTTGCGTGGGTGGTTTCCATCGTCATAACGCTCATCGGCGCGATAAGCCTGATGCGTCTTGCGGTCGCTGAGTATCCGAACGTAACCCCTGTCACCATCACCGTCACGGCGACCTATACCGGCGCCAGCGCGAAGGTGCTTAACGATTCCGTTGCTCAGGTGCTTGAGGATCAGATCAACGGTGTTGAGGACATCTGGTACTACAAGTCTAACTGCAACGACAAGGGGCAGTACAACTGCTACTGTGTGTTCCGGCCTGGCGTACAGTCAAATATCGCTCTCGTCAATGTGCAGAATGCGGTCAAGCGGGCGGAGCCGAAGCTGCCACTCGAAGTGACGCAGAGCGGCATAACCGTCAAGAAACGTCCGGAGGACCGCATGGTCATGTACATGTTCATGACCGATGGACGCGAAATCGACATGATGGGGCTATCCAACTTCGTGGAGAAGCAGGTGGCGGACGCAATCTCCAGAATGGACGGTGTGGCGCTTGTCGAAACCGGCGGTCGCACGTATTCGATGCGCATCTGGCTCGATCCCATAAGGCTTGCCGGACTCAACATCTCCATCGCAGAGATCAAGTCCGCTATTGAATCTCAGAACATCCAGGCTGCGGCAGGCACCATCGGTGGCGAATACGCCAACAAGTATCTCACATTCAAGTTGAACGTCAAGGGGCGTCTCGCCACGAAGGAGGAATTCGAGGATATTATCGTCCGCACGAACCCTGAGACCGGTGCTCAGGTGAGGGTGAAGGACATCGCTCGTGTGGAGCTGGGCTGCAAGGGCTATACGGTTCGCACGCGGTTCAATGAGAATCCCGCTGTTTCGCTTTCCATATACAAAACGCCTGAGGCGAACGCTGTCGCAACGGCAGAGCGCGTGAAGGTGGAGGTCGACAAATGGATCAAGCGCATGCCGCCCGGTGTTGTGGGAGTGCTTGCCGACGACACGACTGCGTTCACCAAGGTGTTTCTGAAGGAAACTTTTGTCACTCTTGTTGTCGCGCTTCTGCTTGTCGTGGCGATTACATACCTCTTCATGCAGGATGTGCGTGCGACATTTGTTCCGGCGATAGCCATTCCTGTGTCACTTGTCGGAACGTTCGCGTTCATGTACATGCTGGGCTTCACGATCAATGTGCTTACGATGTTTGGGTTGATTCTGGTCATTGGTTCGCTCGTGGACGACGCGATTGTTGTGGTGGAGAATACGCAGGCCCTTATGGTTCGAGAAGGGCTTTCTGCGAAAGAGGCTGCCGCAAAGTCAATGACTCAGATTACAGGTGCAATCATCGCGACGACGCTTGTCACTCTCGCCTGCTATCTTCCGCTTGCGTTCTACGGCGGCATGGTGGGCATGATGTACGTGCAGTTCGCTGTCACGATGTGTGTGGC
>JAFXEA010000215.1 GCA_017521065.1 Kiritimatiellia bacterium
GATATGTGTTCGGTGAACGCCGCTACTCTATGCGTCCCTACCGTGTGGCGGACAGGATAGAGAAGTCTGTATACAGGAAAGGGAAGACCGTACAGGAATTTGAAGAAACAGATTCGACATTTTCATTTCCTTCACTGCCATCCGATTCAGTAGAGGTGTGGACTGCCGATTCCGCCGTACGCGTAAGCCCTGCGATATTGCCGCCCGTCCGTGAAAGTAAGATTGAACTGGAACTGGCCGGAGCAGAGTCCGAATCGGCCCAGCTGTGCGTGAGTGCAGCGGAAGATGTGAAATCCGCAAAGATCGAAGTGTCCGCCGGACGGCTTGTCTCCATGGATGGCACAGTGTTTCCAGGAAGCGTCAAGATTGAGCGCGTCGGCTGGTTTGCTCGACGTGGTGAAAGCCAGAAGAACCCATGGAGCGCGGATGGCCGCGAGCTGTGGTTCCCTGAGCCAATCCTTCCTCTCGAAGGTTTCATGTCCTCTCCCGGCGGCACACAGGCGGCATGGCTCACATTCACCGCAGAGCGCGGTGCAAAGCGCGGTGTCTATTCAGGTGACGTAATGGTGAAGGTCGGCGACAGCAAGCCCTTCTCCGTTCCTGTACGCATCAGGGTTCGCGGTTTTTCACTGCCGGAACGCTTCGGCATGAAAACAGCATACTGTATCATGGATGGATTTCTTGATGCAGCTTATCCAGGAGAACTTATCAAACGTCGACGCGAAGGTTGGGACATCATGCTTGACCATCGTCTCAACCCCAATGACATATCACGGACGAAACCGCCAGAGATCGAAGACGTGGAATATGCGGTTTCAAGAGGCATGAACTCGTTCGTCATTGCAAACATCGTTCCGCCACCGAAGAACCCGAACGTAAAATGGGTATGCCGCGCAAAGCCATGGGAGGTGTTCAACGAGAAGTTCTACAATGACTTCGTCTCGAGAATGCGTCCTTACGTGGAACGGCTACGGGCAAAGGGACTCGACAGATACGCGATGTTCTACGGTTTCGACGAATGCGGAAAGGAATATTTCGAGAAGATGCGCGAACAGTGGCTGAGACTGAAAAAAGACCTCGGAATTCCGGTCATGACAGCCGCCTACATGTTCAGGAACGTTATGCGGCACAATCTTGATTTCACTTCGCCACATGCGACGATGACCGATGTCCACTGTCCGCCGATGGTTGATTACGATCCCCTTCTCGCCGACCGCTACCGCGCGATGGGCAGGGACGTGTGGTGGTACACATGCTGTTCGCCGATGTATCCGTACGCCAACAACGCATCATATGAACACGCTGTCATTGAGTGCCGCCTTTTGGGCTGGCTCACAAAGCTTGTCCGTGCCGACGGCTATCTGTATTGGCACGTGAACCATTGGCTTCATACGGAGAACAAGCTTGACGAACAGGACTCCTTCTTCCCAGAGTGGCGCACAGACACCTGGCCGATGATGCCGGGAGACGGCGTGTTCATCTATCCTGGAAAGAAGAGACTGGTCTCAAGCATACGTCTCGCCAACGTGCGTGATGGCGTTGAGGACTACGAATGGATGCTTCTGGCGGAGAGGCGCATAGGCCGCAACGCGGTTGAAGACATACTCCGGAAAGTGGCGACATCGGCAAAGAACTTCTCGCGCGACGCCTCGCTCCTCCGTCGCATCCGCTCCGAACTCGCAGACGCAATTGAATAAAATTGCTAAAATTTCTTGACAAAAAAAAATAGGTTATGATATGGTGTGGTGACACCCACTTCTTAAGGGAGAAAAGAGATGCCAATTGCCATAGTTTTACTGTCGATTGCCTTGACACAATCGATTTTTGCTGATATGCCTATGACACCATTGCGGGGCGTCTCACAGGCAGTTTCCTCGAACACGATTGTATTGGATGCGGATGTTCGTGAAACGATCACGGAGGAGTCCGAGCCGCTCCCCTTTTTCAGTTCGGGAAAGATAGGATTGTCGTTTGTCATCCGTTAGGAAAGAGTTGGCTATGAAAAAATTGATTTGCTTTGTTACGTCATGTGCTGCAATGGCATGCTTTGCGGAAGATAGCGTGTCCAATACGGAAGTCCCGGCTTCTCCGGTAATCTCCGTTTCTAATGTAACGATCAAACAGAACTCCTTAACAAGACTGGTCACGGTTTCGTATGAACTTGGGTATGTTCCTGCGATCATAACTGTGGATTTTCTGACAAATGGCGTCTCCATTGGTGAAGCAAACTTCAACAACGTGTTCGGAGCGGTGAACCGCGTCGTCGTGCAGACAAACGCCGTCCATACAATACACTGGCAACCGTCCAAATCATGGCCTGGACATAGCGGAGCCGAAATCTCCGCAAAAGTGACGGCGTGGGATCCGGCAGATCCGCCGGACTACATGGCTGTTGCACTTGGCGATACAAGCATCGCCCCGGTGACCTACTACGTATCCACCAATGCCCTACCCGGCACGTTGACTGATGACGTGTGGCGGACATCCCGCCTCCTCATGCGCCGCATCCACGCGGCCAATGTGAAATGGCGCATGGGTGAATTGGAAGAAGACTTTATTGGTGCACAGAAAGATGATGCCAATGTTTTGAAATCTAATGCAAAAGCTCACTATGTGACGTTGACAGAAGATTATTTCATCGGGGTATATCCTATAACACAGGAACAGTATCGCCGCTTTACAGGAGCATCATCATTAGGTGGAGCATTCACTGAATATGAGGATTCGCCTATCAGGCCGCGTACAGGACTTAATTTCGAGGACATCCGCGGGGTAGGTACAGGAGTTGATCACGCCGTCAAAAACGGAAGCGCTCTTTACAAAATGCGTGATTTCACAGGCATAGATTTTGATCTCCCCACAGAAGCTCAATGGGAGTATGCCGGCCATGCCGGGGTCCCCGGTCCACTGTATTCCGGTAAGCCGCTTACAAGCGCAAACGTCAAGGAACTTGCCTGGGTGTGGCATACGGATCCGCAGACCCATCCGGTGGGAAGGAAGATTCCTAACAATTGGGGCCTTTACGACATGATCGGCAATATGCTTGAATGGTGTCTCGACAAATATGTGGAAGATCTTGGATCCGATGATGTAGTCGATCCGTTAACGGAAGAAGGATCTAATCGTGTGATGCGAAGTTCGCGGTACAACTATTCGTGGACTCCTTCACATCGAGTAACATATCGTGGTTCCGATATTGAAGACCGGTCTCACGGTCAGGCTATGGCTTATGGCTTCCGTGTCATGTGCCCGTTGACGCTTAAGTTCCCTGAGCCGGAAGAAGATACCGGCGATGAAACAGGTGAAGAAAACACCGAAGTGGAGGTACAGTAATATGGCTAAGACATTTCCTTTGCTGACGGCGGCTATCCTACCCACAATTGCATTGTCCAATGAAATAGCAGTGTCTGATGTGAGCCTATCTCAAAGCGAATCAAGGCTTGTCACTGTCTCGTACAAGCTTGGCAGCAAACCTGCGATAGTGACCGTCGACTTCCTTACAAATGGAGTTTCGATAGGCGAGGAGAACTTCAGCAATGTCTCTGGGGACGTCAACTGTCTTGTGACGGAGACGGAAGACCTTCGCACAATCAAATGGCAACCGCGCAATTCCTGGCCAGGACACACGAACGGTTGTTTTTCAGCAAAGGTGACGGCACATCCCCTGGAAGATCCACCGGATTACATGGTTGTTTCGCTTGGTGACGATACGGCTCCGTCCATAGCATATTACGTTTCGACTAATGCTTTCCCTGAAGGCGGCCTGACCAATGATATCTATCGGACCTCCCGTCTTGTGATGCGTCGTATCCGTGCCTCTGGCGTACGCTGGCAGATGGGCGCGACGGTCGCCGATTTTGAGCAGGCTGGCTCAACAGAGTCGCCAAAGGAGTATGAAACAGCCCACTATGTTACATTGCCCGATGACTATTTTATCGGTATTTACCCTGTGACACAGGAGCAGTATCGGCGCATAACGGGAGCGGGAGCGCTTGGCGGAGAATATACTGGATATGCAGATTCTGCGATTCGTCCAAGATGCGAAGTCAATTACAATTCTCTTCGTGGCTCTGGCACAGGAACAGGGCATGGCAGCCTGACGTCAGGATGCGCCATCAATAAGCTTCGCAACCTGACCGGGATTGATTTCGATCTGCCTTCGGATGCGGAGTGGGAATATGCCTGCAAGGCAGGGACGACATGGCTTCTATACACAGGTGAATCATTCACCAGCGCCAATGTAAACAAGCTTGGATGGGTGCATGGAAACAGCATGTATTCTGATATTGAAAAGAGGCAGACACATGCTGTCGGACAGAAACTGCCCAATCCATGGGGCCTTTACGACATGATCGGCAATACGC
>JAFXEA010000216.1 GCA_017521065.1 Kiritimatiellia bacterium
TGTAATTGCGGAAATCCATCATCGCGCAGATTTTGACGATTCTCGTTCTAGGGAATTGACAGCCCTGTGGAACGCTCCAATCATTGTAACAACTGCGGTAGCTTTTTTTGAGACGTTTGCATCGGCACATCCATCAACATTACGCAGAATCCAACAAGTGCCTGGCAGTGCGATTTTTCTTGATGAAGCGCATGCAATGTTGCCTGCAAAACTTTTGCCTCTTGCCTGGCAATGGATTTGTCTATCAGCGGATAAATGGTCATGTTATTGGTTGTTGGCTTCAGGGTCTTTAAGCCACTTCTGGACATTGGACGAGATTGGATTTGACAATCGCCATATACCAAGTATACTGCCAGAATCGACAAGTTCTACATTAACCTCGTTTGAAAGGAAGCGAGTATCTTTTCAGTACTGTAAGAAAAGTCAAACACTCGCAGAATTGGCTGAATTTTGCGGAACGCTAGAGGGACCTATTATTATTGTTCTTAATACTGTTCATACAGCAGCGGCATTTTCGAAAATCGCGGAAACCGTATTTGGGGAAGGAAATGTTCTGCATCTATCCACAGCACTTGCTCCACAAGATCAAGAGATTACGCTGAAATATATACGTTCTCGCCTAGGATACAAGGGACATACTCGATGGTGCTTAGTTGCGACTTCATGCGTTGAAGCAGGAGTTGATTTGTCGTTTCGTAATGGCGTGCGTGAATCTGCTTCACTGATGGCACTTTTACAACTTGCAGGGCGCGTTAATCGCAATTCTGAATATTCCGATTCATCAGTTTGGACGGTTAATCTCGATAGTTCAAGTGAGAATATCACGGCCAATCCTTCTTTTAGCCAAGCTTCATGCATCCTCAATGCCTTCTTTGAAAAAGGGGTGCCGATTGATCCGTCGCTTTGTACAAGAGCAATTGAACAAGAAATTCGACAAGGATTCGCGTTAGATACAAAATCTCAAAAGAATCCATTGACAAAGGCAGAGAACGACTTTGAATTTGAAGAGGTTGAGTCGAAGTTTAAGGTTATACCAGACAATGATACAGTCCTTGCAATTGTAGAGAAGACAACGATTGAGCGGATAAATAGTAACGCAGAGATCTCTTGGAAAGATGCCCAGAAAGGTAGCATAAGGATTCGCAAAAGGCTGATAGAGAAATTAGGCGTTAAAGAATCACGCCGTTTCCCCGGTGTTTATATATGGGATTTGGAATATTCGCCATTTATTGGATATATGGAGGCGGTGTTAAAACGAGAAATGATAGACAAAGATTCTTACGCAATCATTTAGGATGACAAATTGGAGAATACTCGTATGGTAAATTTTGCGAGAACAAATGTAGGTACTGCCGATTCAGGAAGCTACCTCGCGCCAGCCTTGGAAGTCCGAAGTCCTCTCACCTCGCAAAAGCAATGCCGTGAAAGGAATCGCGCCATGAACTTAGCTATCGCTCCGTCCAATGGCATTGGAAAATTACGGGATATACTTCGGTTCAATGTGCGGAAGTTTATCTCGGTAAAACAGCCTGCAATTTTCCCTGCGATAAACTTCCTTATCGGGCAGATAAGTTTCCGCAAACAGCCAAGGAGGCGAAATGAAGGTTCGAAAACAGCCACTAAAAACTGCGGTATATATTTCGCTTCAGGTGGAAAAAGTTTCGCATGGAGGTGAGAAATGGAATACATGAGTGTAGCTGAAGCCGCCCAGAAATGGGGGCTGACGCCGAGAAATGTGCAGATTCACTGCGAGAAAGGAAACATTCCTGGCGTCACGATGCAGGGAAAATCGTGGCAGATCCCTGTCGATGCTGGACGTCCGATGCGTAAGCCACGGGCAAAAGGGATGCCGCATAGCATCCTTGAAGCTTTGAAAAGCGAAAAGCGGGGGCGAATCTCGGGAGGGCTCTATCATCGTCTTCAGATTGACATCACCTACAACTCGAATCATATCGAGGGAAGCCGTCTCACACATGAACAGACGCGCTGGATTTTCGAGACCCAGACGATTGGCAATGTCGGCGCTGATGTTCCTGTTGACGATATTGTGGAAACCGCCAACCATTTTCGCGCGGTTGACATTATCATCGAATCCGCTGGAGCGGCATTGACGGAACAATACATCAAGAAACTTCACGCACAGCTGAAAGGCGGTACTTCTGATAGTAGAAAAGCTTGGTTCAAGGTGGGGGAGTACAAGAAACTTGACAACGTGGTCGGTGAGATGGAGACCTGTCCAGCAAAGGAAGTACATGGCGAGATGGTGAAGCTGCTTGCGTGGTGGAAGAACGCCGAGAAGACCTTAGAAAATCTACTCGACCTCCATGTCCGTTTCGAGCAGATACATCCGTTTCAAGATGGTAACGGACGCGTTGGACGGTTGATTCTCCTCAAGGAATGTCTGAAATACGGTATCACGCCGTTCGTGATTGCGGAGAATTTCAAGCAGTTCTACTACCTCGGACTGAAGGACTGGCGGCAGGGCAGGCGTGCGCGGCTCATGGACACTTGCCGAACCGGGCAGGACGTTTTCATTCTTGGTCTTCGCCAGTTCGGACATCTGAAACTTGCTGAAAAAGCGGAGGCGGAACAGGCGGCATCCGAGGGAAGGACGGTACCACTGTGAATGACGTCAAATGAACGGATAGATGAATCCCCAGTGATGCTTTCTGCGCTGCAGCACTATCTGTTTTGTCCGCGGCAGTGTGCGCTCATACATGTTGAGGGTGTGTGGAGCGAAAACTTTCTGACGGCTGCCGGTCGGCAGTTGCATGAGCGCGTGGATCGCAGGGGCGGTGCGACGCGTAAGGATGTTCACTTGGCGACGGCGTTGCGACTTGTTTCAAGGCGTTTTGGGTTGACGGGTGTCGCCGACATGGTGGAGTTCCATCGGCAGGAGATCCCGCAGGATGGGAGCGGACAAACCGTGGCGGCGCGGTTGCCTGGTCGCGGAGGATTCTGGCGTCCTTTCCCCGTCGAGTACAAACGGGGTGCGCCGAAGAGCCACCGCGCGGACGAAGTGCAGCTTTGCGCCCAGGCATTGTGTCTGGAGGAGATGCTGGGAGTTTCAATTGGGGCGGGTGCGCTCTTTTACGGTGAGACACGGCGGCGGACGGATGTCGCGTTTGATTCCGAGTTGCGGGGTCTGACTGAAGATGTGGCGGGGAAGGTGCATGCGCTCGTGCGGGCGGGTTTGACGCCGTCCCCGGTCTTGACCAAAGGCTGTCGGGCGTGTTCGCTTGTTGACGTGTGCCGCCCCGGAGATGTCGATGGAAGGGACTCTGCCAGTCGGTGGATCAAGAATCAAATAGACGAGGCATGCCGATGAAGAAGCTGCTGAACACTCTTTATATCACCACGCAGGAGACCTATCTGCGCAAGGAAGGCGAGACGGTCGTTGTCGAGAAGGACAAGACCGTGCTTCTGCGTCTGCCGATCCACACCTTGCAGGGCATCGTTACGTTCGGCAATGTGATGGCAAGTCCTTTCTTGCTCAACCTCTGCGCCGAGCGTGGCGTATGCGTGTCATTCATGTCGGAGTCTGGACGTTTCCTTGCGCGCGTTACCGGTCCCGTCTCGGGAAATGTGCTCCTGCGGCTTGCGCAGATGAGAGCGCACGAGGACCGTACGAAGAAGGGCGAGATCGCGCGTAGCTTTGTCATCGGCAAGTTGCTGAATGCGCGCAACATCATCATGAGGCGGATGCGAGATCACGGCGAGGTGGATGCACTTCGGGAAGCGGCTGAAAAACATGTCGATGTGATACGGCGCGTCAGGGACTCTCCGCCTGATGCCGAGAGGTTGCGTGGATTGGAAGGTGAGGCGGGCGCCGCCTATTTCGGATGTTTCAACGAATTGCTTGTGGCCCAGAAAGAGGATTTCGCGATTATGGGGCGAAACCGACGTCCGCCGACCGATCCCATGAACGCATTGCTTTCATATCTTTACACGCTCCTTGCGCATGACTGCAGGGGCGCGTAGGAAGGGGTCGGGCTTGACCCGCAGATTGGATTCCTCCACGAGGTGCGGTCCGGGCGACCTGGACTTGCTCTGGACCTGATGGAGGAGTTCCGAGCGGTTCTAGCCGATCGGGTCGCGTTGTCGTTGGTTAATCTTCGTCAGGTTGGTCCGCGTGACTTCAAGACAACGGAGTCCGGCGCGGTGGAGATGAAGGAAGATGCGCGGAAAACTGTTCTGCGGGCCTGGCAGAAGAAGAAACAGGAACCGATTCTTCATCCGTTCCTCGATGAACGCGTGCCGATTGGACTGCTTCCGCATTTGCAGGCGCTATTGCTTGCCCGCTACCTTCGCGGGGATCTTGATGCCTATCCGCCGTACATTCAGAAGTAGGAGGGAGGTTCTATGTTGATGTTGGTCAGCTATGACGTCAATACGGTCAATGCGGCGGGGCGCAGACGTTTGCGGCGGATTGCAAAGGTTTGCGAGGACTGGGGCGTTCGCGTCCAGAATTCCGTGTTTGAATGTACGGTTGATTGGAGTCAGTGGCTAGCGCTCAAGGCGCAGCTTGAGGCAATTTGTGAACCGGAGGTTGACAGCTTGCGTTATTACAATTTGGGAAATAACTACAAGGAGAAGGTGGTGCATTATGGTGCCAAACCGACTGTTGACCCAAGTGCCGACACTTTGGTGATTTAAGTGTGCGCGAACCAGTAGTTCACAGTTGAAGCCATATAGGTTCGCGGAAAGATCCTGATCTTTGACAATCAAAAAATAAAAAGTCGCTTTAACTTCGCGCACGCTGAGGCGAAATGTGCTATCATATTGAGCGTTCTGATGCGACTTTTCGTATCGGAATGGCGATAATTGCAAAAATTGTCGCGGTCGCCCGTCGCGAGACGGGCGTGAATTGAAACCAATCGGAAAGGGAAAAGTCGGGAAGAACAGTGTCGCCCGTCGCGAGACGGGCGTGAATTGAAACAAGGGAATCAGAAAGGGACAAAAGACGACTCTGCGTCGCCCGTCGCGAGACGGGCGTGAATTGAAACAACTACGCCCTGGAA
>JAFXEA010000026.1 GCA_017521065.1 Kiritimatiellia bacterium
GTCAACGACATAACCCTTGACCTCATCCTCTTCCATTTCATCATAGGCCTTAACAAGCTTACGGATAAGATCCTCATTGGCCTCTTTTATGCTCTTCTTGAGAGCCTTGGCCTTCTGATCGTGTTTCTTACGCTCGACCTTGAGTGCATCCTCATCTATCTCATCTTCCCCATCCTCGTCGGCAAGTTTCTCGTCGATGGCGGCAATTTCGGCGGTTACCTCTTCCAGCTCGGTTTTAAGCCGAACAATTCGGTCTCGCTCCTCCGCGAATGTTACCCCGACAACCACCTCGACCGGAAGAAGATCACAGAAGTAATCCTCCCACGAAGCGTTCTTCTTAGCTGGCGGTAAAAGTTCGACTTTCCATCCATCGCGCGAAATGAGATAACAGTCATCCTGCAACGTCTCAGCCCAATAGTTCATCAAATGTTCATAGGTTGCATAGGCATTTACGAGCGAAGATTTAAGCCCCTGCATCTGGCACATGAGTCGGTCGCCCCATATCTTTATCAAATCCTTCGGACTATCCCCAACTCTAATCTCATATCCCTGATCGGAAAAATAACGAATCCACGACATAATCGCTGTAAGATAGATATCCGACTCTTTCACGGTTACAGGATCAGACTCAAGATTTCTCAGAATCATCTCCCCCAACCCCTCATTCCTCACTCCTAATTCCTCATTCCTAATTCCCTCCCCTTCATTCCTAATTCCCACATATCCCTTGCGAAGCGGCTTGAAAAGCGCAGCTGGATAGGCCGCCGCGTCCACTTCGGGAATGCCGCCTTTAAGGTGCGCGACAATATCCTGATGAATCTCACTGTCAACAGGTGCAATGTAGCGCGGAATATTCAAATTAAAATCGTTCTTCTCAATTTCCTCATACGATACCATACGGGCATAATGTGGCACATCAACCTGGGCCTCCCACGTATCGACGATACGGCGAATATCGCATTCGCGCAGACGGTTCTTCGCACCATCTTTGGCAAAACCTTCTTTAGCATCAATCATAAAGATACCCTTCGACGAAAGCGCGCCTCCCTTGTCTAGAATGATGATGCAAGCCGGGATTCCTGTCCCAAAGAAAAGATTCGGCGGAAGACCGATAATGCCGCGTATGATACGCTTGCCGATGATAAACCTACGTATCTCGCCCTCTGCATTGCCGCGGAAGAGAACACCGTGCGGGAGAATGATTGCGCCTTTGCCGTTCGATTTAAGCGACGCAATCATGTGGAGAAGAAACGCATAGTCGCCACATTTAGGCGGAGGTACCGGAGCGACCCCATCGCCCACGCCCCAACGACCAAATGGATCGTTTTCCGAGGCCCCCTTCATCCAACCCTTTACCGAAAACGGAGGATTTGCAAAGCTGTAATCAAATGTCTTTAAATGCGAATCATCTATCGTATGCTGCGGATCGGAAATCGTATTTCCATGCTTCAGTTCAGCATCATCGATTCCATGAATGACCATCGACATCTTCGCCATACCGATTGTGGCGAGATCAAGTTCCTGCCCTTCAATCGCAATTTTATCAAACGGACGACCGGACTCCGCCGCCGCACGGATGAGCAGCGACCCACTGCCGCAGGTCATATCGTAAATTGAAATCATCGGGCGGCTGTCGTTTGCGATATCAACAACCTTCGCCATTACACGACTAACCTCGCCAGGTGTGTAAAATTGGCCTTTAGACTTACCTGACTGCGTAGCGAAGTTCTTCATCAGATATTCGTAGGCATCTCCGATAAGGTCGTCGTCCGCAGCACGGTTATTGGAAAGATCGAGAGCTTCATCCTGAAAAACGGCTATCAGATTTGAGACGGTCTCAACTAGATCTTTTCCTTTGCCGAGCTTCTGCTCGTCGGCAAAATCGGCGTTCGTAATCGTATCCGCCAACTGCTCGTTAGCCTCTCCGATACGGGAGAGAATAACGTTCATCTTCTCGCCGATGTCTGGTCTTCCCTTGAGAGCCACAAGATCATCAAACGTACACCCTTGTGGAAGATCAATATAAAGGTCGGCATCTCCGTTTTTGGCACGGTCACTGATATACTTAATAAAGAGTACAACCAACACGTAATCCTTATATTGGCTTGCATCCATACCGCCGCGCAACTCATCGCACGCCTGCCAAAGTTTCGTATAAAGTTGAGATTTCTTGATTGCCATATCAGAATCCTCCGTTCTTATTAAATTCGTTATAAACGTTCTTCATACTGTGCAGCGACTCATTCAGACGCTTGCGATTCTCGCGCACCAGAATGGTATTCTTCTCGAGTTCCTCGGCGATCACCGCACGCGTCTTCTCGTCAAATTCCGGCACTGGAATCTTTGTCAGGTTCTTAGCCGAAATGGTCCGTAGCGTCGCACCTGCACTCAAACGGCTCATCCACTTCGCTCCTTTCTGACTTTCGAGGAACGCGCGAAGGAAATACGATTGCGTCTTATCTCCATGCATCCTGCATATCCACACATTTTCATCAGCGACAAGCGTCTCGCCCTCGGATACTTGAACAACCGCTATCTTGAACGGCATCCCCATGCGCGAGATGATAAGATCTCCATCTTCAAGTACGGCATCACTGGCCCCTTCGGGAATCTCCATCAAACATGGAAGCGCTTCATCAATCAATCCCTCGCTAAAGTTTTTGAATGCCACTTTTTTAACTGGTGTATCCGCTGTCGTCTCATACTTCTTCCATTCAGCAATCGATAGCTTTGCACCACGGCGGATTTCGCCGACAAGCTCGCCAAACGGTCGCGAATTATTATACTCAAAATCTTCACCGAGATAAAAGTCAGGAGTCAAAATGAAATCATTCTCACAAATCTTATCAAGCGGCCTTGTCGTAACAGATTCAAAATCATTGAGATTATGATAATCCTTGAGAAGCGACTCCACGTCAATACTCACCGATTCTGCCACATCCTTCAAATATTCTTCGCCATTAACGAATTTTATCTCCTTCTTGCCGTCAGACAAAACAACAAGAGACAATGCTATTCCCGTCCCGTTCATAAAATACTTAGCTGGAATGGAAATCACCGCTTCAATCATCTGATTACGAATAAGATGCTCTCGATACACCTTGCTCAATCCGCCATTAAGTATATTCATAGGCATTACTGCAATCGCACGACCACCGTCCTTCAATAAGGTTGCCGCTCGAGCCGCGAAAAGCCACTCCGCCGACGAAAGCCTAACCTCGGGGAAACTATTAAATTTTTTCGATAACGATTCAGCAACCTCAATGATATTCAATTGCCGAACTTCGCATCCAAACGGAGGTATCACCAACACTTTGTCATAGCGCGAATTCGTCGGAGAAAATATGCTATTATTGATAATCTCGGCTCTTACTCCCGCCACATGACAGCCAATCCAGGAAACGGCCGCAAGTGTCTTATTTTCTGAATAACCCGAGACTCGGAGACCTTTATCACTCCCATTTGCGTTCCAAAGTGAAAACCAAGCCTTGCACACAAATTTCCCAATGCCACAATTTAGATCTGCAACCTCATCGCCTTTTTTAATATCTAGTAAAGCCGCACAGAGAGTATCTATTACAGGATGAACAGAAACATCCTCTCGTGCACTCATCAATAAGGCAACAGACTCTACGGCAAAAAAATCCGAAAGGCTTTCTTCATCAAATGCACCTACCGCCTGCTGATACTCTCGCCAATGTCCGCCAATTGTCTCTTTAATGAAAGAGCGCACATATAATGGAATATCCTCTGCCTCATCTAAAATAGCATCTAAATTCGGAAGCGGAAACCTAATCCCCTGACGCGCAGCTAACAACAATACGAACGCAGAAGCGAATGTAGCATACTCTGGCATCGTCGAATAACGACGTGCCACATTCATCAACGGCTGAATCATTTCTGTTTTTACAATACTATTCTTCATTAAACTTTCCCTACTGACGGCAAATATAATACCATATCTCCCTTAGAATATCAATAGTAAATTATTACTACTACGAACAGCAACGATTTACGACGTTAATTGCATCCGTAAAACGGCTTTATTTCCACATCCGCAGACCGAAATGTAAGCGGCAAATTTCCCTCACCCCATAAATCGCTCAGCGGATAAAATTTGTGATCTGACGCGGCTAATCTAAAACCGGCAGAGGCAGCTCATCTTTGGCGAGGCGGATGGCTTTAACCTAAATTCGGCAGTTGGATGCCGAGAATCGCCGTTTAAGGCAACAGGTTAACGACCGCTTCCTTTGCTTCGGGAGCGGTTTTTCGTTGCCGACTTAATTTTACACCCTCTGCATAATTGACGGGATGAACATTGCATCCATCTTCGTGATAGTGCAATATTGCCGGCCTAAATCTTTAAGGGAAGCTCACAAATGATAAAGTTCCGCACCGTCAAGAATGAGAAATCTATCATGAAAACTACCGACAGCCTTTATGGATAGTGTCGGATTCTGCTTATTGAACTTATCGACAGCGGTTTGGGATATGAATTTGGAAATCGATGAGGTGAACTGAATTGGCATTGACGCAATTGCGACGCATGGAGATGAAAATGTGCTAAAATACACGGCATGAAAAAGAAAGCCGCCATAAATGATCCGCGCCCGGGATGGGACGAATATTTCATGGAGATTGCGCAGGTAGTCGCAAAACGCTCCAACTGCTCGCGCCGCCAGGTTGCCGCGGTCATCGTGCAGTCCAACCATCTCATATCCACCGGCTACAACGGAACCCCCAGAGGCGTAAAGAACTGCTTTGCGGGCGGATGTCCGCGTTGCGCCGGAACCGTCAAGAGCGGCGAACATCTCGAGGAATGTCTCTGCGTACACGCGGAACAGAATGCGATCTGCCAGGCGGCGTACTATGGGCACGCAACGGCAGGAGCCACGATCTACGTAACGATCTCCCCTTGCCTCACATGCGCCAAGCTCATAATCAATGCGGGCATCAAGGAAGTCGTGTACGGGGGCGACTATCCGTATCAGGATACCGTCAAGAAGATGTTCAAGCAGGCCGGCGTGAAATGCCGCCGCCTCGGCTAAGCGGGATTGCCATGGAATTCGGATTGCTCGACCTTAAACGCGCCGCCGCCCGTCTTCATATGGACGAGCTTGAGCTTAAGCACTTTGCACAGCGCGAAGAGGTTCCGTCTCAGAAGCGCGGCGACGACTTTTTCTTTGAACAGCGTCTGCTCGATGAATGGGCGCAACGCAGGATGATCGGGATTTCGCCAAAGAAGCTTACGAATGAACATTCCCACGCAATGGACGAGCGGTCGAAATCCTCCGGCGAGATCCACATATCCGACCTTCTTTCCGAAGAGGCGATTGCCCCGTTCCTCACCGCAAAGAACAGAGGCGGCGTGCTGCGCGACATGACGGAACTTGCCGACTCCACCGGATTGGTGTATGACAAGGATGCACTTTTCAAGGGTCTTACCGAACGCGAAGAGGCGGCATCGACGGCGGTCGGCGGCGGCGCCGCGTTTCTGCACGTAAAATTCCACGACGAGTATCTCGTTTCGGAATCGTTTCTGGCGCTTGGCCGCACAAACCGTCCCGTTTTCTTCGGTGCGCCGGACGATGAAGGCACCGACATATTCTTCCTGATCAACTGCACCGACCGCAGACTTCATCTTCATGTGCTAGCCCGGCTGTGCCTGCTCGCACACGGCACGACCCTTCTGGCGGATCTCCGCGCAGCACCTGACGCGGCTTCCATGCTCGCTGTGCTGAAGTCGGCAGAGGAAAGTCTTTTAGGCACTCTCCGCAGATAGTCAAGTTTCTATTATCCGCGAAGTCGAATACCAGCAGACCTCTCTGCCGTTGCGGTACGCCTCATGGTAGGCGGCAATGCTCACCGTGAGCATCCTCTTCGTTTTTTCGAGATACCGCGGATTTTTCGTAAACCGCCATGCGAGTGCGCACTCAGCCGCCTGCGCGCCCCACTCTTCCGCAATCTCCATTCCTGTATATTGTACATCCTTTTAGATGCATACGGAGAGAGAACCGTTTGCGGAATTTGTTTTCTTTTTTCTTGAGCCTTGCTACCTTTTGCGAGCGCGGCGCTGGAACAGTGCTCTTACGGCGTTGATGTAGGGCTTGTCGGTGGAAAGCTCAACATGGTCTATGCCGCTCCTGTTGAAGAACCGGAGCAATGCAGCCTCTTCCTCCGATGCCTTCTCCGCAAACGCGGTACGGACACTTCTGTCTGACGTATCGACAAGCACAAGCTCGCCAGTCTCGGGATCCTCAAGCTCTGCAAGACCTGCATCAGGAAGTTGGCGTTCTGCAGGATCGCTGACCGAAACGCACACAACGTCATGCCGCCGTGCAACGACGCGCAACAGCTTTTCGTATCCCGCATCCTGGAAGTCCGAAACGAGAAAGACCACGCATTTGCGCTTCTGGACACCGTTCAGGAACCGTATCGCACCGGCAAGATCCGTCCCGCCGACTGCTTCATCCTCGGCGGCAAGCACTTCACGCACAATGCGCATCACAGGCTGACGCCCCTTGCGTGGCGGAATGTACTTCACAATCTTGTCGGAGAAAAGGATAAGACCGATCTTGTCCTGGTTCTTTATAGCAGTGAGCGCAAGGAGCGCGGTCACTTCAGCGGCAAGCTCCGCCTTGGAGCGCGAAACGCTGCCGTAGGTCTGGGAGCCAGAAATATCCACAAGGAAAAGAACGGTAAGCTCGCGCTCTTCGCTGAACCGCTTGATGAACGGCTGACCGGTACGCGCCGTCACGTTCCAGTCGATTGTGCGTACGTCGTCACCGGGCACATACGGACGCACCTCGTCAAACTCAACACCCTGTCCCTTGAACGTGGAATGGTAGTCGCCGCTAAGCTGATCGTCTATGAGACGGTTCGTGAGGATCCGAATCTTCCCCACCTTCGCCATCAGCTCTTTTACGTCAATCGCCATTTCAGCTCCAGTACCTATTTTGATGAAAGTGCTTCCGACAGGAACCTGATCGCACGGGCGTACGAATCGAAACCGTATCCAGCGAACGTCGCAAGCGCGGCTGGCTTCACGTACGAGACATGGCGGAACGGCTCGCGCGTCTCAGGATCGGTAAGATGCACCTCGACTACAGGAAGCCCGACGGCCTTGAGCGCGTCATGTATCGCGACCGAAGTGTGCGTATATGCCGCCGCGTTCACCACCAATCCATCGAATACACCCATCGCCGACTGAATGCGATCGACAAGCATCCCTTCATGGTTCGACTGGAACACCTCGACCTCAACACCTGCATCCTTCGCAGTCTCTTCAATGAACCGCACAAGATCCGCATAGCTGCGGCTTCCGTAGAGCGCAGGCTCGCGGATGCCGAGCATGTTCAGGTTTGGACCATTCAGGACAAGCAGCTTCATAATTCGCCTCTCAGTATATCTTCTCGTACTCGCCCTTCTGGACGCGCTTGAGAGCATGGAATCCGGCGCGTTTGGCACGGTAGTTGAGGTCCGTCTTGGAATGGCCGAGAGCGGGAGCCTGAATCACGCGGATGATCGGAGCACCGCAGTCCGGACACTCCGAGAGTTTCGCGTCCTTTATGGACTGCGAAATCTCGAACCCGTCGCGGCAACGCCCGCAACCGCCTTCCTTCGCCTCGTAAACGTACAGCGGCATAATCAGGCAAGCGCGTCCGCGATTGCGGACAGAGCATCCTCCGGAGCAACAATCTTCATCTGGGACTTGTCTTCGCTGCGGCGCTTGATCTCGATGCCGCCCTTGTCGAGTCCCTTGCGTCCGACGACGGCGCGCACGGTGAACCCGATGAGGTCCGCATCCTTGAACTTGACGCCGGGGCGCTCCGCGCGGTCGTCGACGATCACGTCCACGCCCATCGCCTCAAGTTTCGCCTCAAGCTCGTCTGCAACCTTCACAACCTCGGCATCGTCCGGATCAAGAAGATCGATCACAACCTGGTACGGAGATATGGAGGCGGGCCAGATTATGCCGTCCTTGTCGTGGCTCTGTTCGATGACCGCCTGAAGCGTACGCGTAACGCCAACGCCATAGCAGCCCATGATGCAGAGCTTGTCGTTCGCCTCTTCGTCCTTATAGACGGTATTGAACGCCTGAGTATACTTCGTGCCGAGCTTGAACACCTGCCCGACCTCGATGCCGCGCTTGAGCTCCATCGTCTTGCCGCACTTCGGGCATGCGTCGCCGGCGCCGCACACGATCAGGTCGGCGAAATCGGATTCGGCGATCTTGACGTCACGGGTGAAATCGACATCCTTGAGATGGTAGTCATCCTTGTTCGCACCAACGATGCGGCCCTTCGCGAACTTGAGCGAAATGTCCGCCACGATGCGAAGCGTTCCATCTGCAGGCTTGACCGGACCGACGGAACCTGCGTTCGCGCCAGCGGCCTCAAGAACCATGTCGAATCCGGCGAGCTCAACCTTCTGCGCACCGAGGAAACGCTTGAGCTTCACATCGTTCACATCACGGTCTCCGGGCACGCACACCATCACAGGTTTGCCGTCCACTGAATAGACGAGCGACTTCACGAACGCCGAGCCGGGCACTCCCATGAACGCCGAAACCTGCTCGATGGTCTTCGCGCCAGGGGTGTGGACTTCTGAAAATGCAGGGCAGTCAGGATCGGCGACCGGCTCGAACTTGCGCTCTGCGCGCTCGAGGTTCGCGGCATAGCCGCCCACGGGGCAGGACGCGATTCCGTCCTCGCCTGCGTCCGCAAGCGCATGGAACTCGTGCGTCATGCTGTCGCCCATATCTCCGCCATCGGCCTGCACGGGTGTCGCCTTCAGGCCGCAACGGGCGAAGATGCGCTCATACGCCTTGTACATCGTCCAGTAGCTCTTGTCCGCACCTTCGGCGTCGGTGTCGAAGCTGTATGCATCCTTCATGATGAACTCCTTCGAGCGCATCAGACCGAAACGCGGACGCGTCTCGTCACGGAACTTCGTCTGGATCTGATAGACCGTGACAGGTAGCTGACGGTAGGAGGATATCGCATTCGTCATGAGATCCGTCACCTCCTCCTCTGCGGTGGGTCCCATGGCCATCATACGCTCGGCGCGGTCCTTGAGGCGGAACATGTTCGCGCCCATCGTATCCCAGCGACCCGTCTTCTGCCAAAGCTCGGCAGGCTGCAGCGCGGGCATGAGAATCTCAAGCGCTCCAGCGGCGTCCATCTCCTCGCGCACGATGTTCTCGATCTTGCGGAGAGTGCGTATGCCGAGCGGCATAAACGTGAAAAGCCCGGACGCCGTCTTGCGGCAGATGCCGGCCCTTACGAGCAGTTTGTGCGAATCGATCTCCGCATCCTGCGGATTCTCTCTCAATGTCTGGATGAATGTCTTGGTCCACTTCATTTCATTTGACTCCAAAAAACTTTCTGGTGATTATACCATATATCATAAATGAATTTCACACTCCATGAAATCAAAGTCTTTTTTTGGTTTTTTAGTTTTTGCCGTCCACTTCAACCACTCCGGCAACATATCACCCCAAAAGCACCTCAGAACGCATGGACTGGCTCGCAACATGCCATGGCATTGTCTTGAACTTGCGCGACAGCATAGAAAGTCTGCTTCTTCTGCGCATCAGTTCTCCATCCCCTTCTAACGGCAGCTCCTTGAGCTGGCGGCATACCGCATCAAACCAAAAACGACAAAGAACCTTGCGCAGGTTGTCCGCCGGCTCAAGCTCAGAAAACGCCGCGCGGTTCTGCGAAAAGAAAATCTCCTCCAGTACCCACGCTTCATTCGACGGCAGCTCGTTTTTCAGATTCACAATGGCATCAGCCTCGCCGCGAGTCTCCCGTA
>JAFXEA010000217.1 GCA_017521065.1 Kiritimatiellia bacterium
AACTGGAATACTCTTCTGTCTATTCAGAGGTCGTGGAAGATCCGGTGGACAACGAGACATATCTTGTGGAGAAGCCTGTTGACCGTGGGTTCAAGTATGAAAACGGCGACAAGGAAAAGCCCACCGAGATTATGTCCTACGCATTTGAGGTCTTGGACGGCAATGCCACATGGCGTCCGGGTGATGCCTATGGGTATGAGTTTGCCCGGATACGTCTGCCTGACAATTACATTTTTGGCAGTGCATCGGATGTGCCGAACGAATCCAACCCAATCAGGGAGGTTTCGACTGTCATAAAATGCTATCCCGATTCCAATGCCAGTTCTTTGGATTCCATTCAGGTGACGGCGCGCCGTCCTTCCGGATGGATAAAGATCGGTGAAAGCAAGGATGAAATGAAGGATATCTGACGTGAACAGTCTCTTCAAAAAAGCCTTTACCCTGATAGAGGTCAATCTCGCCATATTCATCATGGCGGGTGGTGTGCTTGCGATGATATCGCTCTACTCTCTCGGCTTCCGCGAGAGCCGTCAGAGCCGGGAGGATGTTGCATCTTCTGCCATGGCTGACGCGATACTCAACCCGCTGGTCGTGGCGTTGTCGTCGCGTGATCTTACATGGTCGCAGTGGAAAAATCTGAACCTGGAGAGGGCCAATTCCGGCATTAACGCAGGTGATGGGAACGGCTCCACCATACAGGTGCTGCCGAAGGATGGATGGCTCGCCTATTTTGACACAAAAGGTTCAGGTGTAGACAAAACCTATTACGTGTCGTCTGATCCGGCAAGCAAGGCAAACGGCGTCTATTCCGAATTGCTGAAAGCCGATAAGACGGGCTACAGCCTTCCTGGCTCTGTCACACTTCCGCAAGGCATGACATATGCGCTTGTGGCATCGCGTGAAAGTGAGCATTCTCCGATAATAACCCTTGCCGTGCGGTGCGTACGCAAGAATCTGCGCAATACGCTTATGTCTCAGCCGGTGTTCTCAACCGAGGTCAGATTCCAAGGAGATCCAAACCAATGAACAGGAATGGATTTACATTGCTTGAGGTGCTTGTTGCAAGCGTACTCATGGGCATGCTCGTGACGATTTTGACCGTCATCTTCAACCAGAGCGCGATCGCCTGGCGCACAGGCAAGGCGGGAGTCGCAGATATGTCGGAGACGGAGCGCAATCTGGCCAGAATCCATGCTGCGGCCGACAGTGCTATTCCTTACACCGGAAAGGGTAATTACTTTGCGGTTTCGCCTTGGAATGATGCAAACTCGGACGATTCGGGAAAGTTTCACTCGCGTGGCATAGCGTTGGCGGGGGATGTCCGAAAAGGCTTTGAGATTGTCACCATGAATTTTTCCGGAAATGATGCCGGTAAAAGTGGATGGCGGCGCACGGGGCTTGGCAAGGCAAAACTGAACAACCAAAGCCAGTTTACGGTCGGAGTGCGCAGTGCAGGTCCTGACCGACGCTGGGATACCGAGGATGATATTTCGACCTGGCCGGAAGAGGTGGAGTGATGAGAAAAGGATTTACACTCATAGAGCTTCTAGTGGTGATCGGAATGATTGCCGTTCTTACGGGGGCAGCCTCATCAGCGGTGATGAAGGCCCGCAAGCGTTCCCAGATCGCCCGTGCCGAAACCGAAACGCGTGAAATGACTAACGCCATTCTCGCCTACGAGAACTGGGATGATGACCGGTCTCTGAAACGGTATCAGACTTCGAAAAGCTGGCAGAAGACAACAGAAGGAAATATGGCTTTCATTCTTGGGGAGGTGCAGAACAAGCAGGGGAAGATACCAGTGCTGTACAACGCAGCGATCGTAGGCGGGAGCATAGTGGATCCATGGGGTACTGAGTACGAGTACATGATCTCGCAGGCGGGAGACGCATCGGATACGGATGATTCTGTTGGTGACGGGTTGAATACCTTTATGTATCTGCCTAATCTGCACAGATTGACTCCGCAGGAAATGGGGATGAGGTGAAGATGATGTCTAAATGGAAATCTTCAAATCGCCAAGGATCGGCGTTGCTTATCGTTCTTGGCATGTTTGCGTTCATGCTTGTGAGCGCGGTGTCGTTTTCAATCTATATGCGTTCTAGCCGTGCGCCCAGTTCGTATGTAAGGCGTAATGCGTCCGCCCGTCATCTCGTGAAGGCCGCCCTTGTCCGTGCAATAGATGAAATCGACATGGCCATCGGCAACGACCCGTTCCCAGGGGTCGGTTACAACCACGACTACAGCGCATCGGCTTCCGGCATGCAAAATGATGAGAGGAAGATCAGAAATGACAATTGGCACGGACGTGTGTTCACGCCTTCCAATGAAGTCGCCTATGCCGATACGGTTTCGACCCTTACGCTTGAGGCTCTCGGCTATCTGCCGCCAAGCCTCATCAATGAGGTTCGCTATTGGAGCCGCCATACGCGTACCGCAAAATGGCACTCATTTAACTATGGTCTTGGACAGTATGCCTTTACTGCGGTCAATGTGTCTGATTTCTTTGATCTGAATCAGTTTATCGATCTGGATGGAGTGCAGAAGCAGCGCCTGAATAGGTCCTCTTCGGAGCACGGACGCATTTCGCCTGCATATCTGTTCCGTGGTTCGAACAATGCCGATATGGATACGGGGGGAAGTCTGGCGTCTGCATTCCTTGCGGCGATGAAAGACGGCAGTGCGTTCGGTGTCTCTCCGTCATTGCAGGATGTGCCATTCGTTTCCATGATGGACTTCAACCTCGCTCTTGGCGGCAGCCCTCTTGGGGGCATAGCATCCCCTTTCATGGAGCGTCTTAAAGGATCGTCCGGTAGATTCTATGACAGCGTCGGCGAAGATGCGGTCCGCCGTCAGGTGTTCATGGCCGGGGGATGGAACAGCGATTCCAATTTGACGTATCAGGCTTACAACAGTGCATATGGCGGTCGGCGAATCAATCTTAAGTATCCGGAATATCAGCCGTTTGCTGGGTATGGATGGTTTCCTGAGAATACGACATTGTCCCATTGCTACAACGATGTTGCTGAAGGGCACCCGTTCTGGCGGTCTTTGAACAAGGATTTCCCAATCCTTTCCACGGCCCTGCTGTGCGACTATCTCGACTATGACAATGTGCCTCTCTCTCTTTGCATTCCGTGTGCAGAAGCTGTTCCCATGATCTGTGGTGTGGAATTGAACGATGATTGCGTTAAATACACGGTTTCCATGACGGAGACGGAGTTGCAACCGGCCAATCCTCAGCTGGGACAGAATAAGAAGATTGAGCGGACATATTCGATGCGAGTTGATGTGAACGACCTTTCTCCGACCGTAACAACGGTATATCCGTTCATCAATGGGGCACAAGGCCAGAATGAAGGTTATACTGTTGAGGCGTTTGCCAGAGTGTTCTTTACGACCGAATCAGGGCTTGCAGACAGTGACTTGAAAGATGTCGGTTTGCGAGCATCGAATTCGGGGATTGGTTCGCTCGATCAAAGTCAATGGGGCATTTCTGACAACACAAAGCCGGCCTATATTCAAGTTACGTGTGGCAATAAGCCGCTTCAGGCGCGTGTTCCTTCGGGTGCCGGAGAGGCTGCGGAAAAGGATTCCATTAAAGGCGATATCAATCTGCGTTCGAGCAATGTCTCAAAAGAAGGGAAATTGGCGAAACTTGTTTATGAGGT
>JAFXEA010000218.1 GCA_017521065.1 Kiritimatiellia bacterium
ATTTGGAATTTTCTTTCATTTCAATTCGAGATACACACTTTTTGTACGTTCAATCATCCGGTCGAACGAAAACTTCTCAAGCGCCGCAGTGCGCAGATCGCCCAACTCCATTTTGGAAACACGGATGATTGCATTTGCGAACGCCGCAACCTCCGCATCTCCATGCGGGGTGTCGGCTGGAACGAGCGCACCGTTCACGCCATCCTCGACGATATCGAGAGCTCCGCCAAACGCCTTCGCGACAACCGGCCGGCCCATCGCAAGCGACTCTGCCATGGAACGTCCGAACGCCTCCGGCTTCTTTGTGTTCGAGGAAACGACGATATCGGCAAGAGAAAGGCATTCAGCGATTTTCTGCTGGTTGCCCGCAAAAACGACCTGATCTTCCGCAGAGAGCTCTTTTACAAGATTGCGAAGCCCCTCCTCAACATCCTTGCGCAGTTCCTCCGCCTCACCGACAATGACAAGCTTGAACCGTTCTCCACCGTTCTGCGAATTGGCGCGATGGACAGCCTTTATGAGGATGTCATAGCCTTTCAGCTGCGTAATACGGCCCACTCCCATTACGACCTTTCTGCCGTCAATCCCCCACTCTATACGTTTGGCGTCGATGAAGGCGCGATCCAGACGATCCACATCGAACCGTTCTCTATCTATGGCTCTTGGTATCACACGTATCCGCTCCTCGGCAAGACCATAGTTTGATTTGAGGTAATCCGCTATGTACCGTGACGGAGTGACCGTCAGGTCGCCGCGTGTCATTACAGACGAATAGCGCGAGACCGAATTCGCCCCATGCGCAAAGCTTATCCATCTGATGCCGAGTCTGCGGTTCGCCCACATGAAAAGCCATGCCGGCACACGGGAATGTGCGCACACTACATCCGGCCGCTCTGCCTCAAGAATACGGCGAAGTTCCAACGCACGCTGGAAATAGGTGAACGGATTCTTGGACTTCACATCCATCAGGATATGGCGTCCGCCGTCCGACTCGATCTGCCGCACAAGACGTCCACCAGCTGAGACCACCACATTCTCCCAACCCGCCGCCACAAGCGCACGGTTCACCTCGACGACGCCTCGCTCGACGCCGCCCTGCTCCATAGCCGGCACCAGCTGAAGTGTTTTCATGCGTTTTTGCCCCCTGTTCAAGGATCTGGAAGAAACCAACTCCACCCGGATCTTTCCTGAATCGGTCCTTGGAAACGGTTCGGAACGCACGACAATGGTGCGTATCCTCTTATACACTGGAAGGCAGCCATTCAAGGCCGCCATCGCCTTTCTCACGGAACACTCCGGGATAACGGCATATATCTCGGCTTTTATCTCGCGTGAAGAACCGTCACCGGAGACGACAACCTCACGTATCCCGGGAAGAGCAAGTATGCGCTCTTCCAGTTCTTCCGGAGCGATCTTCTTGCCGGAGGAAAGCACAATCGTACGGGAGGCGCGTCCCGTCACCCACACATACCCATCCTCATCTATGCGGCCAAAATCCCCTGTATGGAACCAGCCGTCAGGCGAAAGCACCTTGTCCGTCCCTTCCTGATCGCGGTAGTATCCCTTGAACACATTAGGCCCCCGCACAAGCAGGATACCTTCTTCAGAAACTTTCGTCTCCACTCCAGGAAGGTCGCAAGCGCGTCCCGCGCTGCCGACATGCGGATCTTCACCTAACGTGGCAATGGAGAACAGCGCCGTGGTTTCGGTCAATCCGTATGCAGTAAGCGCCTGGATACCGAGATCGGACAGTTTCTCGTAGATACGACGCGAAAGCGGCGCACCTCCAATCAATATCCAGTCTATCCGAGAACCGAACGCCTCTTCCGCCGAGGAAGCCCTTTGTCCGATTTTTTCCGCGAGTATCTCCGCGAGAGCAGGCACTAGACATATGCAATTCACACGGAAACGCTCGACTGCATCATAGAGACGACGGAAGTCCGGACACACACCAAGCGCAACACCCTGCGACAGCATGAAATAGGTTGCGCAAATGCCAAATATGTGATGGACAGGCAGCACCATCAGCGAGCAGTCTCCCATCCTTACCTTAAGCCTGTCCTGGGCATATTCACAGAACGCCGCCATCCCCCGAAGCGTAAGTTCCGCCCCCTTCGGCTTTGAGGTCGTGCCGCTCGTGAAAACGATCATGGCCGTTTTCGTGTCATCAGGCGGCGGCATATCGAATATCCCCTTTTCACCGGCGGCGAGCGCCTCCCGCCCCTTGTTGATGTAGCCATCAGAACGGCGGGAACCAAATTCACCTATCTGAACGCCAGGCGTAAGCTCGCAAGCCGTTTTCGCCTTCTCTGCATACAATGCTGAATGAACAAGAGCAACGGCACCTGTGAATCTCAATCTTTCCGCTATCTCGGCAGCGGAAAGGCTGACTTCAATTGGAACGACAGTTGCACCCGAAAATACACAGGCGGCATGGGCAACAATCCATTCGTATGAATTCTCTCCCAGCAGAGCGACGGTTCCACCATTCGCGTATTTGCGCACAACCCATGCTGTAGCTGCAATATCATCCGCAAACTGGCTCCATGTTATCGGCACAGAACGGTCACCGGCGGCGATCATGAACGCCGTCGCATCAGGATGGGTGTCCCGGTTGAACCTAAATGTCTCGAACAGTGATATCAAAACCGTTCCATGATATCAGATGCGAACCGGTGCCGCGATGCCGAGAAGGTCAAGGCCCTTGGCAAGCACCCTTCCAAACAGCGCACAGAGCTTCAGACGCGCATCGCGCACCGCCGGCTCACTCTTGAGAATCGGGTTCTGCTGATAGAACGAGGAGTAGAGCTGTGCTGTCTGGAAAAGATAGTCCGCAAGAAGCGACGGCTTGTAGTTTTCCGCAGCCTTGCGCACCGTGCCGCCGAACTTCAGAAGCTGAAGCGCCAGAAGCTTCTCGGAAGGAGATGCGATGCTGTAGCTGAACGCCGAAACGTCCGGATTGCCGGCCTTGTCCATGAGTGAGCACACGCGTGCATGCGCATACTGGAGATACGGGCCCGAATTGCCTTCGAGCGCGAGGGCCTTGTCCCAATTGAAGTCGATGGCTGTAGCCGGATCGTGGCTGAGGTCGGCATACTTTACGGCGCCGAACCCGATCTCCTCCGCAAGCTTCTCGTCGCCGCCGCGCTCCTTGACGATTTCGTATGCGCGGCGGGTCGCCTCTTCAAGGAGGTCGTCAAGCTTGATGAGATTGCCCTCGCGCGTGGAGATCGCCTTGCCCTGATAGGACATAAGCCCGAACGGCACGTGCACAAGCTTCGCCTTCATGCCCATCTTCGCGCAAATGATGAAGAACTGCTTGAAGTGGAGTATCTGGCGGTCATCCGTTACATAGATGATCTCAGCGGGATCGTAGTCCTTGATGCGGCTCTCTACACATGCGACATCGGAGGTAGTGTAGTTGAAGCCGCCATCGGATTTCCTTACGATAGCAAGCGGAAGCCCCTCCTCCTCAAAGCGCACCACGAGCGCACCGTCCGACTCTTCGGCAAGCCCCATCTCAACGAGACGCGCCACAACCGGAGCCATCATATCGCGATAGAAGGATTCGCCGCGCCAGGTGTCGAACTTGACACCAAGCTTGGAGTACATGCGGTTGAACTCGTTGATGGAGATGTCGATGAACTTCTTCCAGAGTTCGACATCGTCCGGATCGCCCTGCTGGAGCTTTACAAGCTCTTCACGGCAGGCGGTTTTCCACGCCTCGTCGGTTTTGGCGCGGGACGAAGACTCGACATAGCACTTTTCAAGGGTCGCAACCGCAAGATTGTCGCGTTCTTCCTGCGTGAGACATTCATGGTAGCCCTTGATGAGTATGCCGAACTGCGTACCCCAATCGCCAAGATGGTTGTCGGCAATGACGGAATAGCCAAGCGCACGGTAGATGCGGTCGATTGCGTTTCCGATAACGGTGGAACGGATGTGGCCGATGTGCATCTGCTTGGCGGCGTTTGGCGAGGAATAGTCGATTACCACCTTCTTGCCGGCGCCGAGCTGCTCGATACCGCAGTTGGAATCCGAATCGAGAGCGTTAAGCGCAGAGCCAAGCCATTCAGGCGTGATCGTGATGTTGAGAAACCCCGGTCCGGCAATCTCTGCCTTGTATTCGGAAGAGAGACATTCCACAACCTTCTGAGCGGCCTCGCGCGGATTCCTGAAACCCGCCTTCTTCGCTATCTTGAGGGCGTCGTTGCACTGATAGTCGCCGAACTTTGGATCCGTTGCCGGAACAGCCTTGATTTCAGGAAGTTCAACTCCCGGAAATGCCTTTTCAAAACCATCCTTCAGCCATTCTGTAATCGTCATAGCGTTATCCGGCGGCATTTCCGCCGCCGCCTTTCATCATTTGCTCTTCTTCTTCAAAAGTTTCTTTATCACCTTGTCACGGGATTTCTCGTCCATGTGATCGACATAGATGATGCCCTTGAGATGATCGGTCTCATGGCACACCGCACGCGCAAGAAAACCTCGCGCAGTCACAATCTGCGGAACGCCCTTTATGTCCAGAAACTGCACTGTGACCTCAAAAGGACGGGTGACATCGCCGCCGACATTCGGCAGCGAAAGGCAACCCTCGCGCCCGGTCTGTTCACCGGAGAAGGATACTATCTCCGGATTGAACATCACCAGAGGCTGGACGATGCCGGAGTTGAACACCTTCGTCTCCTCATCGTCCTCGCAGCTCAACGGAACATCAATGACGCAAAGAGCCTCGGTGCGCCCGACCTGCTCGGCGGCAAGCCCCACACCCTTGGCCTTGTACATCGTCTCAAGCATATCCTCGGCAAGCACGACAAGCTCAGGCGTAACGGCCACCTTCTGAGCCGGAACGCGAAGCTTTTCGCTGCCGTATTTTTCAATCTTAAGTATCATTTGGCGATGAATTATATCATAAACCATTATCGAAATAAACTTTCACCGCCGTAATCGGTGACAAGACAAAGTGAATGCGATGGACCACTATCGTCTATGGTTCGATCGGCAACTCAAGGGAAAATCCTGTCTATCAGTTCACGGTCGGCCGGGGCGAAATCAAGTGCAGCCATTTCGGCGGGCGTCACCCATCTTATCTGCTGATGCTCGAGAGCCTTTGGAGCTGAACCTTCCTTCGGGCGGCATTCTATCAAGATAAGGCGGATCGTCTTTTCCGGATATTCATGCACGACGGAATCGATGATGCGTCCGCCCTCAATCTCAAGAGCGAGCTCTTCGCGGCACTCGCGCACCAATGCCTGATCGGGCGTTTCGTCAGGTTCGATCTTGCCGCCCATGAACTCCCACAAGCCACCTTGCGTCTTGTGCGCCGCGCGCTGTCCGACAAGATACCTGCCGCCATCCTTTATGATTGCGCCAACAACATCAATTATCTTTTCATCGCTCATGTGAATGACTGTTTGAAAATCAGTTTATATCATGATTTAGGCAAATGATTATAACACATTTAGTACGGATATCGATTAACTGCTATTGGCGGCGAATCGAATTCTCCCACAGAGGCGCAAAGGCGCAGAGGTGGGGAGTGTCTTATCAGAAGACTTCTTAAAAGATCCCGAGGTTATTTCCCTTTTGTCCACACTCCGAACAGAAGTTCCGTCAAGCCGTAGCTCGTGGAGGTTTCCGGCACATCTGGGACGCACACTCTATTGGGATAGCATATCTGGGGGCACGGATGTGAAGCGACCGCCCGGCATGCGGCGGCATCAATCACAAAGAATACGGCGCATGACGCAAGCAGACAGACCATTGCCATCCAAATATGCTTTTTTACCGTGATTTGTCCGGCAATCCATTTCACCGTGCAATATACAGGAGTGAACATTAGAAGAATCACCCACCTCACTCCCTGAATCCTGTCGGACGTCACACCCATCACCGCAATATAGCGCGACAGCTCCCAAGCACAGTATATGGACATTGCCAACGGTACAATCAACGCCGCAATAGATAATGTATTTACACAAATACGCCAAATATGGTTACGCGACAGTTTTGCAAATAGGAACCGCCCCAACACTAAAAACATTTCTGCGACAAAAATGCAGATCACCAACTTCGTCAAACCAAATTGATCAAAAGCGCCTCCTGCGTATATGGAACTCCATTCGTATTCCGCAAAGAATCTCCCGGACAATATATCCGGCATTCCATACCGGAATGTAAACCAAAAACACGGGGCAGCCAAAATTCCGCACGCGACAAAAACGACTACAGAAGCGGATATGGCGAAAAAACGAACGACAGCCACAATTCTTGCTAGCTCGAATTTACGCTTCAATATGCTTTTTATGCTTTTCATATGCTCCCGATCTTTTGCACTATGCTCAATTGGGTGCATAATATCACACTCATTTTCCACTTCAACAGAAAACACCATGTTCTACGGCTCACCAAGAAAATTAAAGGCGGATTCTGAAACGCCTCCCAACAAGCATACCAATCCGCATTTCGGACACACATCTATTTTTGTCTCATTCATGCAGTTCTTTTATGAATGCAACTATGTCTGACAGCACTTCCGGAGAAATGGTCTGCTCTATCTGTGCATACTCATTGGCCTCGCCTGTAATGCAAGGCTGGAACATGTGGTTCAATTCCGGATATGACTTTATCTTCGCTTTGACATCCACCGAAATGTTCCTCTTGAAAATCCCAAGGTGATCCTTAGCTGAAACCTGTGTATCCCTCTCTCCATTCAGTGCAAAAACCGGGCATCTTATACCTTTGATATCCTGAACCGAATCATATTCCATGTAACGCCGAATCCCATCATCTTTCATAAAGCTCCTCTTCAACGACGGGAGCTCCTTCTCTATCTGCCGTTTGCTCCGTCCAAGATTTTTCAGTTTGCGGCGCAACTGCCAATCCAATACATCCTTCAGCTTCATTGACGATCCGGCAAGGCTCACGATGAAATCAACCTTACCTTGCCGTCCAAGCATGAAACCAACCGTTCCGCCTTCACTATGCCCCAATATGCCAACATGATCAAATCTGCTTCGTAGACAGTCTGCACCAGATTCAGCGTCCAGTGCAATATTCTCAATCGATATGTCCTTTATCTTCCCGACAGATTTACCACACCCCCTGTCATCATATCTGAGCGATGCTATGCCATGTCGTGCAAGAAAATCGGCGATTACGGCGAACGGTCTGTGTCCGAAAAGTTCCTCGTCTCTGTTCTGAGGGCCACTTCCTGTCACCATCACAACGGCAGGAGTCTTCCGAGTGAAACCTTTCGGCAATGTCAGCGTTCCGGACAATCGGGCTTCCGCATTTGTGAAAACCACATCCTCCGTACGATAAGGAAATGGAGGCTTGGGTTCCTGCGGCCGCACAATTTTCTTTTCCGTTCTTTTCATGTTCAACGGGAACGACATGCCGCCCTGCTTCCACGTTCCGCACAGACTGCCTTTTTCAATCTTCCCAGAATATGTTCCTCCTATTGCCTTGAATGACAATTCCGTATCCATCTCTTTGGCGGACACAATCCTGCCTACGATGCCAAAAGCCCCCTGATCAGGACTGTCCAGCATACATTTGTCTTCCTTGATATGAAAGACCAGCTGAAGTTTCTGCCCCATAGCATCAAGCGTTCCACACCACGTGCCCTCAACACTTCCAATCAAAGGCAATGCAAAAAAGATTGCGCCAAACATTGAAATTGCAATTCTGCCACTTGTGCTCATAACACCTCCTCTTATGCACCTAATTATACCATACTTCCAATTTCTCAATTTTCCCACAGACATAAAGACACGCTAAAAATATAGCCTTTGTGAGCTTTGTGGCTAAAGGTTTCTGCGCGGCAAATTCCTTATGAACCGCTATCGCAGCATCCAGGATCTGCCTACTTATCTCATTCTCACACATGCAAAACCTCTCTGCGCATCTCCGCGGCTCTGGAGTCATCGTTGTAAGCATCTGTCGAAAATCATCCATTTTTCATGCCTCAAGATTTAAACAAAACATGCCTCAAAAAGATTTACGGCCCATCAAGGAAGAATACATAGCGGCGGCCGGAATCGTTCCGGAAATACGGCTTGCCGTTTTCCAGAATCGTCACATTGCCGTTGAACGTAAGTTTCTCCCCGCGCGTCCATATGAAACCGTCCTTCGCGTTGTACCTGAGTTCCTCACCATCATAAGGATCCCGCGGAACCTTGGCAAGAAACTCTGGCACAAGCGCCGAAAGCGTTTCAGGATATTTCCCGTACTTCGCCTTATATGAACGGCAGGCAAGTCTTGCCGTCCGGATCCGGGCAGTAAATCTCATGTTAAAAAGCAGTTTGTACGCGCTGCACCAGTCCGTAGCGAAAGTACGCTTAAGAATCCAATTGCGGGAGAAACGGTTTGCCGGCATGCGTTCATAGCCAGTGGCATATTCCATATCGTAAATAGGCTCATCAACCTTACGGCAGAATTCCTCGAGTTTTGCACACTGGGTGGCATATGTCCGGTTCGGCTGAAAAGAATACCGAGCGTACCCCAGACAGATGGTTGCCAGCGTCTCAAAAAAACGCATTTCCAAATCCTTGATTCGAGACATGAAGCCAATGCTCGACCCATTACTTGTTATTGCCCTCTCCCAAAGATTGAGAACATCATACATATCCCTTGCCATGACAAATCTATTTGTCGGACGGTTGTCGATAATTATGCGAACAATTCCGTTCAAGCGCTGCCTCGCCGCTTTTTTTGCACCCTCTGGGTCTCCATCTTGAAGCAGGATATTAAGTTCGCGCAATTTTTCACGCCATGCTTCATCGTCATCAG
>JAFXEA010000219.1 GCA_017521065.1 Kiritimatiellia bacterium
GCCGCGCTACTCAGCGAGCTTCAGGAAGTAGCTGCGGACGAGTTCGCGGTATTCGGCGGGGATGTCCTTGAGGTCGCGTTCGCCCAGGCCGTCCTTCGCCGCGCCCTTGATCTTGAACCAGCCCTGGCGCTCCATATCCGCCGCGCAAAACGCCGCGCAAGGTGCCGCGAAAACTGCCGCGGAACTATCGGAGATAGACCGCGGTGCCGACACCGCAGAGGACGGCGAGCGCGCGCTCGTGCGCGGGGTCAACGCCGCGGACGGCGAGGCGGGCGAGGTTCCAGCGGCGGTTGAATAGCCAGCCAGGACGTGTGGACGCCAGTTCCGGGAACAGTTCCGCCGCGCCGCCGTCGCGGATGGAAAGCCGCCTGACCTCAACCTCTGCGTCAACGTGCATACCCAGGACAAGCGTCCTGCGGGCCACCGTGACGGACGGCTCCGCCTCAATCCGCGCCAGGCGGTTGGTGCCGACGACGAACCAGCGCCCGCAGTCCCAGCCCAGGGACAGTTCCGCCTCCGCCGTCCAGAGCCGCCCGTCGCCGTCGGCGTCGCACCCGAACGCCACCTCGACGCAGTTGGACGGCGTGGCGTCCAGTTCCAGCCTGACCGAGAAGTCGCGGGCGACATCCTCAGCGAACGAGAAAACCACGTTAGTCACCGCCTCGGTGTCGGAGAATCCGCTCGCCGGCAGCGACGACTGCCGCATCACCGACGCGCCGAACCCACCCGCCGCGCACAGCGCGAACAACGCGCAGACAAGAAAGCGAATACCACTCCACGATCTCATGCGGTCATCTCCTGGTGCATTGGGCTGACTGTCATTTGCGATCCTTGCAGCACTCGCCGAATTCTCCGCCGCGGCAATGGCGTCCGCGTCCTTTTTCAAACTTCCTGCATCCGCGCTTGTGTGCTCTCACATAGTCGCTGTCGAGATAAAGCCAGTAAGGCCCCTCGTCGGGATCATGTTCGTAATGCCACCTCTCTATTGAGCCACGAAGCCCTTTCGAATACCTGATTTTCCCGTCTTTTGAATAGCGCGGTTCATCTGGAGCAATCGTAACTTTCAGCACTGCATAATTCTTGCGGTCGATTTTCTCGGCCTCATCAGGCGATACGATTCTTGAATTGCCACCGGACAATGTCAGAACCGGTTCCCCGCTGGACGGATCGACAATGTCCAGCCGATTCATCCTCATGTCTTCCTTGCTATTCCAGCTCCACAATCCAGGATCAAACTCTTTCCGCAGCTTCGCATTGACCTTGCTGAACACTTTGATTCCGCACCGATCCAGATCTACAAGGGAGAAGGCGTAGTTTACCAGCGGCTGGGGGTCGTCTTCGTCAGAGGGGATCAGGAATACAACGGCCTTGTTCCTTGGCGTTTCGTCGTAGACCGCGGCAAAGAACAGACATTTAGGCTTGTCGCTATCCTTGCCGTCGGAGTCAAATTCTCTTTTTACAAAAATCGCTCCTTTGACGACGACTATGCTTCTGTCCTGGAACACAAAGCTAACGAGATTGGTTTCCAAAACATCTAACAGCTTGCATCGGGCGACAAAATTCGTGGCAAAGAACTTGTCATGGACATCCTCGTGCCCCAGAACCTGCTCAGCGGTCAACCTGTATTGCACCATCGTGCATTCCCCAGTTTCCTCAGAATACCCGTATATCACATCGCCGACATACGACTTCGTTCCCGGGGCCTCAAACTCGCCTACATCCCCAAAAGGGCCGGTTGAAAAACAACCGGCCAGCGCGATTTGCATCAAAACGGCCGCAATGGGGAAACATATCTTTACCATCCTTAACCTCCTGTGGCGGGTATTATACCAAATTCCAAGATGAGCACTCCGTCGTCATTTGGACTCGAGGTTGGTGTCGTTGGGGGTGGGGTTGAAATAGATATCCGACACATTTATTCCGACACCAAATTTCCATGGCCCATAAATTTTCCCGTAATGTGCAGAAATAAGATTGCCTTTGTCATCAACAATCGTTCGTGTCCTGAAAACCATATAGTCTTCTTTCCCAAGAGCATATTGGTACTTGCCAGGGAATACCATTCTATAAGTGTCCATCTGTGAAAACACCACATTGGTTTCTGCGTGATACGTACTTTTAAACTGAGAATCCAAGTCCTTTTTACGAAGATAAAAGCCAGCACATGGATTGTTTGTAAACGAAACATCCATAGTCGCCCATTGTTCGGCATATTTGTCGTGCATTTCGTAGTTGAATCTCAAAAGCACATCGCTGTGCTTCCCGTTGCCATATGGCAAAGTCCATTGAAACGACTCAAGATCAACGCCAAGCCACACATTCGTAGTCGGCACATCCATTAACAGTGTATGAACATACGACATCTGGATGGGATTCTTTTTACGTTTTACGACCAATGTCTTGTGTTCGCCATACGGCTGCCACTTGCCATCCTTGACTACAGGCGAAACGCCGGGGCGCCAATGGAAGTTCTGCCCGGTGGAAGACATATAGTAGCCGTCTTTCTTTACATAAAACCCAAACGCCCCGCCCACCTTGTCTTCCGCAACGAACTCCCCGTTTTTGTCAGTGGTAAAAGTTTCATTCCATGTTTTTCGCGGGAAGTCATTCCGCCATGTGCCATAAACCAAAGTGTTTGTAATCGGAGTCCCCTCGTCATCTACGATTCTATATATAACTTTCGCCAACGCGCCTTTGCGAGTGGCCTCCTGCACTTCAGGCTTAATGGCCTCATAGTATGTAGAACTGTGTTTTGGGATGGTCCCCGATGCAATAAGTGAAGCACCTATAGCAGCTACAACCACAAAGTTTTTTCTCATTTCATTCCTCCTTTTTCTACGATGTTAGTAAATGCTGGATAGACATAATAGTACGCCATATTCTTAATGTCAGAATGAAGCCAATGTTTCTCAATATGTTGAACACCGTGTTCATCCTCGACAGGAACGCCATCTCTTCCCCATGCATCAGAACGACAAAGCGTGTCCATATCAAAATCATTGCTGCCCAAAACAACAGCCACCTTCCCGGCTGGACTTGATACGGCCGGAATGTGGAACGCAAGGATATCTGCTTTGTCGTAGTCGGAAATCGTCGAGCTGAACATTGTCGATACGCCGCGGTCGAACACGGCATTGGTGACAATCGAACCGTTGGAGACCATTGCGTTTGCGCCAGCGGCAGAGTATCGGACCCAGACCGTTTCATTGTTTATGTTGGTTATCCAGCAGTGGAAACCCCATCCGGCGGAAAGCGAACCTGCCGCGTTGACGCCCTTAAGCACCTCATGCTTCTGCCACGGGAACGCGTCAAGCTCCAGATTCAGGTGGAAGAACGGCCAGTCAAGGTTCAAGTAATTCATCATGGAATCATCCCGCGTCCTTTCGTACCTTGGTACAGGTTCCGCTCCGGGTCGAATTCAAGGTTGGTGTCGTTGGGGCGGGGATTGAAAACCGCTTCTTCAAGACCAACCATCCC
>JAFXEA010000220.1 GCA_017521065.1 Kiritimatiellia bacterium
CCATACCTCATCAATCTTATAAAAGCGCTCTCAGAGAGTTTTGCGCATAGGATGTTTTAACTAAAATTCATCCCAGCGTACACCGAGAATATTGCTCCTATAAAGCCGCCCCCATTCCAGACCGCACATTTCGTCTTCGATTCCGTCAAATGTGCCACTTGCACAGTCAATGACGGTCTCAAAATACGTCTTGAGTTCTTCTATCCCAGCATCCTTGCGGTGAACGCTCATATAGCCGTCGATATCACCTTTAGATACCCACTCAAGTGCCGTCTTCAGGATCTGCTGCCGCCGTTCGTCTCCTTTGACGTAGCTTTTCCACTTCTGCATTTTGGCATTTGATGAATTATTGAACTCGGCTTTTGCCGCCGTGACAAACGGTCCTGAGTATATTGCATAGAGAAGTTCCTGGTCGTTGAGCGGAACGCTTGCTATGTTGATCGTCTTGAACCATTCCTTTATTTCATGCTCTTCACCTTCGCAGACATATATTGTCAAAGGAGTTTCAAGAATCTTCTTCTGAAGCGTTGCATCCAAGCCTGTAAAATACTGCTGCATCCCGCCCGAATCGACAACGAAGAACTTCACTTTCACGAAACGCCCGAAACTTGTAATGCGCTGCTGACCATCAAGAACCTCATACATTCCAGATGCAGTCTTTACAAAATAGAGAAGTCCGAGCGGATAGCCTTTCAGACGCGAATCGATCAAGGAACGAAATTGGAACACCCATAACGCCGTCATAGTCGCTTGGTATCGCATCCGTAAACGGAACCTCTATTACATCATAATTATCGTATTTCTGGATATCCGCATACTGTGTGTAGAATTCATCGTTCTTTGCGTTCTTCGCTTTGGACAGGTTCTTGTTTGCCATTGCTTACCCTTGCGCTTAGTTTGCCGCAGGACGATTCCAATGCATGAAAAAGAGCGCACATTCTTCTCCATGCACTTGCGCAAAGCCCGACCAAAGGCCTGAATAGAATACACGAAAAAGAAGTGTGTCCATACAGGCGCACCTCAACTATCATGCCGTTCTATTCTAAATATTGGTCGTATTTTAGGGGAACGACTTGTTAGCTTAGATGCTAAATTGTCTTTCGGTACATTGTACATTGGATTTCTCCCCGTTGCACCGTAGTCTGAAGAGATTGTCACCATCTGCAAACGATGTAAATCATACCAAAATATCATTAATCGGAATCCAATTGTTCAAACTTTGTCTTGTCACCCGAAAATTCGAGTTGGAACGAATTAATTTTTTTAAAGGGATTTTTTGATATAATTTCCTGCTGATGGGCGTAATGGATAGATTGGTGGCAGCCGCTGGCTATCCGCAGAATGTTTCTGCGGATTCTGTTGGTTTTATTTTCAAAATGTTGGCTAATCGATGCGTGTCACAACGGACAAAGGAGGCGGATGTCTGTTGAGGCGACCATAGAAAGCGGATTCGCGCATGTGACAGATGGGGCGTGGCTGATGGGCGCGTCCCAGCCGGCGGCGTACTGCGGCAGGTTGCGCGATCTCCGCATGCGCGGCTGGGTAGTGCCGGACCGTGGCCGTCTGCGTCTTGTGGAGCTTTCCGGAAACGCCTCCTGTTCAGATGCGAAGCGTCCGTTCCTTTCTCGCATCGACTGCGCCGAGACTCTTTCCGTCGTGTCCGACCGCATCCTTGTCGCGCCTGCCGCGTCACGCACCGGCTCGCAGCTTGTGCGCGTCGTCCCGATGAGCTTCAGGTATGCGCTTGCGGTTACGGAGTTCAAGAATCCCGGATGGGCCGTCACCGCAACGCAATCTCGCGTGAACAGGTTCGTGCTCAAGGATGACGATGTGTTGAGCGTGCGCCTTGAATCGGTCATCGCGTGGACTACGAAGCGGCCAACCGGCCATTGTCCGAAACTGACGATGCGTGATATCCTGATTCCGCGCCGCCGTACGAAATCGCTTTGGCTAAATTTCTATGGTCCCGGAGTTGTCTGGGCGGAGGGTGCATATGGCGTTTGATGCCGCACAGTTCCTTCGCCACTCTATCGCTCCGGACCGGATCGACCAGTTCCGTTCCGCGGAAATGCCCGCCGCCGCGCAGACCCCTGCGGAGGTCGGCCGCGCCATGGGCATGGCAGTGGTCGTGGAGCAGAATCCCGCTGCAGAGCTTCAGGATGCGATGGAGGAGCTTTCGATGCACTTCGAGGAGAAGGCCGCAAAGAAGCTCGGCGAACGCAAGCTCGGTGAAACGCGCTCGCGCGCATCCGCCTACGCAGATGCGGTCCAGGCATGGGAGAAGGTGCTCCCTGACATGCCAGGCAAGGAGTTTCTCGACAGGATACTGCGCGGGCTGCGTCAGGCGATGCAGGGCGGAGGACAGTTGCCGGATGCAGGTGGGCTTCTTGATGAACTCGCACGCGGTTCAGGCGACCCCTCTCACCAGTTCGCGATGCTCGAGCTGCTTGAGGCCGCGCTTGGCGAAGGGGAAGGCGTGTTGCGCGATCTCATCGGGGCGGCGCGCGAGAAGCTCATCAGTGAGAAGGGACCGGAACTTTCGGCCGGCATAAACCTTGCAAGGGAGGTCAACGCCCGTGCGACCACGCCGGAGGAGATGCAGTCGCTGCGCGACATGTACCGCGGCGAGGTGATTGGTTTCACCACTCCGCAGGACTGCTTCCGTTCGCTTGTCGCCACGCGCGGCATGGCTGGACTTTCGGCGGCGATAGAGTTTCTGCTTGCGGGCTGCGGTGCAGACCTCCAGAGCCCGTCTCCGTCGCAGGCACCGGAGGAACTGCGGAGAATCATGCTCGACCTTCAGTGCGTGCAGGTTCTGCGTACGGTATTCGATAAGCTTTCCGCGCTCGTCTCCCGCATGGCGTCGCAGTTCGGCGAGGTGTGCCGTTTCGGAGGCGAGGCAATGACCGGCAAAGTGCTGGACTTCACGGAGCGTCCTTTCGTATCGTCGCGGGACATCTCCGGTTTCATCTCCGAGAGCGGGATAATGAAGCTTCTGGCGCAGATGGATTTCTGCCGTGAACTGATGGGCGTGTTCCGTCAGCTTTCGTCGAGGCTGTTCTCTTCGGAGGACGACCGTGCGCGTCTTCTCGATGCAACGCAGGAGCATCTGGATGGTCTTGTCGCTCTTGAGGACGAGGCGCAAGAAGAAGAGGAAGGTGAATCGTGACACCCGCATGGCTCAATGACATCATCCGTGAGTTCGCCTCCGGAATGGGGTTGAAAGATTTCGCGCTCAATGCCGATGGAGCGGCGGCGCTCCGCTTCGAGAACGGCGTCGGCCTCAGGCTTGAGTACGCAATGGATTCCCTTTCGCTTTCGATGTCCGTGGAGTCGCCGCATGATGCCGCAGCCGTGAAGCTTCTGCTCACGGCCTCCGATCCGTTGCGTAGAGGCGCGTTCGCCGTACGCACGGGGATCGCGGGGAATCCGTCGCGGGCGGTGTTCACTGTCCGGCTTGAACCGGCTGAGGTGACGCTCGGCAATCTTGACGCTGCGATGACTGAGCTGTGGCGGACGATGGAGAATTTCAGTAGGAGGCTTGGCTCATGAAACCGGAACGCGCGACAGAGACGATCCGGTTCGACACCGGCATATCGGTGGCGGAGTTCGCTTCCGGTGACGGCGGCGCACCGGGCGGGGAGCGCCAGAAGCAGCTGCTTCCAGGGTCCACGACAGTGAGCGAGGCTCTCTCGAACATCTTCCCTGAGGGAGAGAGCGTGATAGGCGAGATCATGAGCGCCCTCGTCGCAGGGAACAGCGCGTATCTCCGTACGCCTGCGGGTTTCGGAAGGACCGCCCGTTCTGCGCTGGCGACGCTCGCTTCCATGAAGGGCGAGGCAGCCGCGCGTGCGGCGCGTGAACTTGAGAGCCTGCTTGCGGACACGGAGGTGTTCGAACATTACCGCGCGGCATTGCTGGAGACATGAGGGGGCGCAAGAGGAAATGTTAGGTAAACTTCTCAGAGTGACAAACGCATTCAGCCGCTTCGGCGACTTGGTGCTGGCGTTCCTTGTGGTCTTCATCATCGGCCTCCTGATCGTTCCCTTGCCGACATGGATGATGGATCTTCTCATCTCCGTGAACCTGATGATCTCGACGGTGATGCTGATGCTGTCGCTGTACCTCCCGCGTGCGCTTGCGTTCTCGACGTTCCCGTCCATGCTGCTGTTCACCACGCTGTTCCGTCTTGCGCTGAACGTATCGACAACGCGTCTGATCCTTCTCCACGCAGACGCGGGCGAAATCATCTACACGTTCGGCAACTTTGTGGTCGGCGGCAATTTCGTTGTCGGCGCGGTCATCTTCCTCATCATCACCATCGTCCAGTTCGTGGTGATAGCGAAGGGCGCAGAGCGCGTATCTGAAGTCGGGGCCCGCTTCACCCTTGATGCCATGCCCGGCAAGCAGATGTCCATCGACGCCGACATGCGAGCCGGAGCGATCGATCAGGAAACCGCCAAGTTCCGCCGCAACGAACTTGCAAAGGAATCGCAGCTTTATGGTGCGATGGATGGTGCCATGAAGTTCGTTAAGGGCGATGCGATCGCCGGACTCATCATGACCTCAATCAACATCGTGGGCGGCATCTGCATCGGTGCGTTCATGAAGGGGTGGGAGATCGGCAAGGCCGTCGAGACGTATTCGATCCTCACGATCGGCGACGGTCTCGTGTCTCAGATCCCCGCGCTTCTCGTCTCCATAACCGCAGGTGTGATCGTGACGCGCGTCGGAGACGAGGCGAACAAGCCTCTCGGTCAGGACATCATCGACCAGTTCTTCGCCCAGCCGAAGGCGATCCTTCTCGGCGGCGTGATGCTTGTTGCGATAGGGCTCATCCCCGGCTTCCCGAAGCTTCAGATATTCGCTCTTGCGCTTGCCGTCGGTGGACTTGGATACGCGCTTGTCGTCTCCGCCCGTAAGGCGGCGGAACGTGCGGCGAAGGCGGCTGATCCGCTCGCCGCCGCCGCTCCGTCCGAAGGGACGAAGCCAAAGCCGAAGAAGAAGTCCGGAGACGATTTCGCGATGGTCACGCCGCTCACTGTCGACATCGACGCCGAGATCCGCACAGCTCTCACCTACGAGGAGCTGAACGACCAGATAATGTCCATCCGTCGTGCGCTCTATCATGATCTTGGCGTTCCGTTCCCTGGCATAAACCTTTCGTTGAATCCTGCGATGAAGGACGGCAGATACCGCCTTCTCGTCAACGAGGTTCCGGTGTCCGAAGGCGTGCTTAGGAAGGGCTGCGTTTTCGCCTTTGAGTCGGCGGAGAACCTTGAGGCGACCGGCATTGCGTTTGAGAAGGGCAAGGCGTTCCTTGCAGGCTATGAGACCAATTGGGTCAACATGGAGCTCAAGGGATCTCTCGAAGAGGGCGGCATCCGTTCGCTCGATCTGAACGGGGTTCTCACCTATCATCTCTCGAGTGTGCTCCGCCGCTATGCGCACGAGTTTCTGTCACTGCAGGAAACGCGTCTTCTCTTCGACCACATGGAGCGCGAGGCTCCTGAACTTGTGCGTGAGGTTCAGAGGGTGCTGCCGCTCCAGAAGATCACGGATGTTCTGCAGCGTCTTGTGCAGGAGGGTATCTGCATCCGCGACCTCAAGCGCATCACCCAGACCCTCATCGAATGGGGCCAGAAGGAAAAAGACACCGTCCTGCTCGTCGAATACGTCCGCTCCGCCCTTTCCCGCTACATCTCCTACAAATTCTCCGGCGGCCAGAACATC
>JAFXEA010000221.1 GCA_017521065.1 Kiritimatiellia bacterium
CGAGGCCTATTTGCCGGAATCGAGAAACTCGGACATCTTGCGGCCGCGGTGCGTGCGGGCGTCGGGATAGAGCTTCAGGATTTCGCCGCGGAGCTTCTTCGCCTCGTCCTTCTTGCCCTTAGACTCAAGATATCCGGCAAGATACAGCCTTGCGTATGCCCCGACCTGCACACCGTCGCCGTACATGCAGTCGGCGTACTTCTCCATTGCGAGGCGAAACCACTTGCCGTCGTCCGATCCCTGCGCACGCTGTCCAGCGTACATCACTGCGCATCCGGTGCGGTTGGCCTTCGGATACTTCTCCAGCAGAGTCTTAAGATGCTCGTTGTCCACGTCCTTGCTTCTGGAATATGCGCGGTACGCCATCTCGATGGCGCGTACGCCGTCGCGTCCGTACTCGTCGGCATCGGCCTTCATGCGCGCCGCGACCTTTGCGCGAAGCGCGGCGATCTCGGCATCCTCCTGACTCTGCGCCGAGGATACCTCTTTCTGCGGAGCCCCCTCAGATTTCGCCGGCTCCTCAGCACGCGCAACATTCGCCGCGGCAAGCGCTCCGAATGCGGCTGCCACCATCACAATCTTCTTCATATTGTGTTTTCTCCTTCTTGTATCTTTTTCAATAATGTTGATTCCATCTATGCATAATGCATTTGCCGAGACGAAATGTCACCTGTTTCGAGCATGGCTCCCGCAGCAGGCTCCCTCAGTCAATGATGCTTGTCGAGAGGGAGAGGTCTTTCTTGCCATGCGGATCGATGAACGAATACGCGAAGAGAAAAACGGCAAGCGCGATGACTATCAGCACGACGACCGTCATGGCGTCCAGCGGCTTCCTCGGCTTTTCGACAAGAATCCCGTTCGCGCGCTCGACATCCTCCGGTCGCACGCATATTCGCACGTAAACGCCCAGGCCACCGCGGTTGAAGTAGTTGACGACCGTGCAGAGCCCGGACGCCCAGTTGTCCTTGCGTGGATCGACTATGCCCGCATCTTCCTGCGAGACCTGACGCACGCCAAATGGGATCCCGGCCTTTTCGAGTCTGCGGCAAATCGCCTCCGCCTCGTGAACGAAGACTCCGTCCCGCAGAATCGCAATGTCCTCCTCATTCAAGTCTGGCATCTTCCGCTCCGAGGCTTACACCGACCATGTAGAGTTGGTTCTGATTGTTTTAGTCATCGTAGGCATCGTCTTCGCCACCATATTTGGATTTGCCGTCATCCCATAAGTACATTTCGGCGACTATCCATTCCGCGGTTCTTTACGATAAAAGCTCTGCTTTCACCATTCTCCGCCGCATGGGAAGTTGATGATGGGGAACCAGGGAAGAAATCCCTGCGGGTTGTAGTTGAGAAGCCCGATCTGGATTCCGCCGCCGGCATTGGCCAGTCCAACCTGAAGACCAGGCAGCCACGGGTTGGGATCGCCTCCTCGATATCCAAGATTCGATTCAACGTTGAAAACCCCAGCGCTTATTCCGATGTTGCGGCCCGCGAGACTGAGAAAACCGACCTCGAACGCATAGTTGAAGCCACTTACGGCGATGAATCCGGCTTGGGCAAGGTAGTTGTTCGCCACGCTGTTTTCAAGCGCAACAGATGCCAACGCCGAATTCTGGCGAAGGCAGAGCGCAGCAACGGACACGACGGTATCCGCCTTTCCATGAACTAACTGGAACGACGGACACAACCCGACCTGAACCGGGGAAAAGTCCAGCGGCAGCAGACCGTCGTTGGCTTTCGGCTCCACGCTGATGGGGAAATGCGCCCATGCCGTTTCGCAAAAAACAGCAATCAGCCCTGCCGCCAGCAACAGCGATTGAAAAGCTCCTCTCTTCATGGTTCTCCCCTCCTTCCAGATTGTTTTGGTGCTATTATACCAAATCCGCAGCGGATGCGCCGCGCAGACTGTCAGGCTACCAACCCATGTTGACGACAGGAAGATAACGTAAATCCGTCCAACCGCTTTTGTACTTGTCTTGTGCGATGCCGTTTACAAGCCCGATCTGGATGACAAACCCGTCCTTGCCCGGAACCGCAAAGTTGAGCGCGCCGATCTGGACACCGCTCATGGACAACGCAGAGTTCCACAGAGAAACCTGCAATCCCCTGCATGATTCTGCAGACGCAAAAAGACCTGAAACCTGAACGCCACGCATTTCTTCACTCACCCCCGCGAACAGTCCTGCCAGTTGCAACCCGCAAGCGCGATACGCCCCGGCAAAGATGCCGGCCGCCTGCATGCCCGTGAATCTGTCGCCGCCGACAAATGCGCCCGCAATCTGCGCACCCACCAAGGATGTTTCCTGCGGACCTATCGGCCGTCCGTAAGAAGCGACCCCCGACAACTGCACTCCGCGCAGATGCGTCGCCCAGGAATTGATGCCGCCAAGCGAGATGCCAGTAACTGAATAAGGTCCGTCAAATGCGATCGGCGAAAGGTGCAGTCCGCATACGAACGGGTCATCCGAAGGCAAGGTCGCAAAAAAAGTAAACGCGAACGGTGTATCCATGTAAAAATCGGCCCCACGCGTCTGATCGGCCAGACCAAGTGCGGCAATCATGGCGAGCGCTATTTTCAGAAGCCTGCCGCCCGTGCGTACTGCGCCGCAATGAACATTGGATGAAGCATTATCCATGAACCCTTCTCCTTTCATGTGGTTGCGCATTATACCAAATCCGCGGCGGATGCGCCGCGCGATTTGGTA
>JAFXEA010000222.1 GCA_017521065.1 Kiritimatiellia bacterium
CGCCCCGAGGGCGACCTTGTCGACGCCAAGAGACCCGCAGATCGCAGGCACGGAAGGTCCAAACAGCTGGCGAGTTCCCTGTTGAAGGAAAAAAGCAACCCAAAGCAGAATCAAAGCCGTCCATCTGTAGTCAATACGCATAGTGAAGCATCCTTTCTTTACTTTAAACCTTTATTTGAGATCCGATTCGGCAGGGCATTCTTTCCTGAATTACTTCCTGATACAATCTCATAATGAAAGCATGCCCCAAACGACTGACGAATTGCCGCCGTGAATGTCAAAACACCATTTGCAGCAGATGACGGTATGCGAAGTTTTCTGCTTCCATCGGTACCTAATGCAAAAACCGTCTTGTTCCCTGGATTTGAGACAGCCAACCGCACCTCCACAGTTCCCGTACGAGCAACGCACCCTCCCTCGCCCCAATCAATAAGAAGCGAACGTGACGAATCCGAAAATCTGGAACCATCCGCCTGTACGTCGGTAAGATGCACGAGAAGTATGCGTTCCGAACGGCGAAGCCCATTTCTGTCAAGCGAGATGGCAAATACGGTTGCCGGCGCTACCGAAATGCCGCATTTCAACGGACCTGCTGAAATTTCACCTGGCTTTGCATGTACGCCACACGTTCGTGGCGTAATCACGGTCATTGATTCCGCAACCGGATCGATCTGCATATCCGCACCCGTTTCTGCACCATCCCCACGAAGAAAAAGTGCGATTGCGGCTCTATCAGACGTCTGGTTTAGAGGATCCGTTGATAGATCGAAATAGTTCATCACATGACGCCCCTCCCGCATTTTTTCCGCTCTGTGGGAATAGGCGAACCGCCATGCGGCATCCCAACCCATTGACGCCGAGTATGCTCCAAAGGCCAATGCACCAAGAGACCGGAACGACGCTGGAGCGCCACAGTTCCATTCGGACACCGCAAACGGAAGACCGTCAACACGCGCCGCCTCAAGCGCAGAAAGGAAAAATTCACGTCCCTTCAACGGACTTTCGTGACCTACGGCACTTGGAAGCCGCCATGACTTGAGCGGAAATTTCGGATGCCCTCGATAGAAATGACGATCCACATAATCGTAGTGTTCTCGTTTCACCTGGTTCAGCGCTTCGGAATATGGGCCACGGTTCTGGTTGGAAAGAAGCGCCTTGGCTTTTAGCTCATCCTTCCAGAATCTGCGGAAGCGAGACATAAACACCCGCTCCTTGTCGGTCATATAGTCAAGCATTCCACCTTTGGGATTTACCGCACTCCAACGTTTCCATTCTTCAGTAAAAAGAGGCTCCGCCTTGAGCTTGGACCACACTCCATCAAGAGCCCCTTCGTTGATGACGGATATGAATGGCATTCCAGGCTCATCCGCATACCGCCGCCCCGTATGAGGGTTAACATGCCCCATAAAATCACGCACATACGAAATGAAATCCGCATACGTAGGCTCATGGAAGAGACACAAGGCCTTGTACATGTCCACCGGAACCTCACCTTTTCGGTCCACCCCGATGTCTTTCCACTTTACGCGCCGAGACACGTAAAGGTCTGTTGTGATATAGAGTCCCTTCTCGATCGCCCTATGCATGAAGTAGTCAAAAAGATCCCTTTTGGCGCGCCAGCCTCCATCGTGGTGATGGAATCGTATGGTGTTGTAACCCAACCTCACAAACCTTTCCGCAACCTCATCCGCAAGAGCCGAATCCGGATAGTTGGCATCGCTGCAGAAGTTCACGCCATAGAAACGCTGGCTCACTCCAGGCAGTCGTTCAAACTCGAAATGCCCCCCAACATTCTTAAGCCAGCCAAATTTTCCTGCAGGAGAGCCATAACGCGAAGACATTCCTGAGAAATCAAGTGCACTTCCAGGAACAATATTCTTCACATAGTCCACATTCACCCATTCCGGGCCTTCCTTAACGAGTTCCTGCCGATCGAACGCAACACCAAGCCTCCGTCGCGATGCATCGCCCAACACAAAGCCAAACTCAAACACATCGCCCTTCCTGACAGCATGCGGAGACAATCGACCAAACGTGACAATGAAGGCATCCGACCCCCAATTGCGATTGTCAATCCATTCCATCTCTACTGGCTCATCAAAGGAAACCCCATACAGAACTCCATCTGGCATGCACAGTTCAAGATACCGCGCCTTGTTTTTCGCGCCACGTGACTTCTTCTCCGGAAATGTTCCCTTAACATCTCCAAACCGCCATGAACACCCCTTGAACGAATCTGCATTCAACTTCAGGCGAACCCCCCATATGCTATCTGCCACATCCCGCCGACAGACATACCGACAGTTTATGCGTACCGCTCCGTTGGAAACCGATGCAGACACCTTGCCGTCCGCATAGGACACATGGTTTGCAGCAAGTCTACTGTCCACCGAACCTTTGGAGATATCCGCATCAAGCAATCCTACGGGCGTCGTATTGACCTTCCAATTTAGGGTGCGCACAAACGGCACAAAAGACTCCATGCGCCCAGGAAGTCGCAACGTCCCTCCGGCCATCACACGTACCGTCGCCGCCGTCTGCGCACTAACCGGAAGAACAGCGGCAACGACAAGACCCCAAAAGACTGATTCTTTCATCACTTTATTGGGTTGATGTGGATGCAGAGACGGAATGTACACCAGCTTGTTCCTTCCCCATAGGGAGAGGTATTAACAGGGCTGACAGAATAGAACTGCGACGAATCGATGTTACCACCCTTCAGCTGGCGCGAGGACCCCGATTTTGGTCCGACAGGATCAATCATCGGCTCATAGCATTCACCGGACGGAGCATCCCAATCATGATCCAACACCCATTCAGCCTGCAGACCAAGCATGTCGTAAATTCCCCACTGGTTTGGCAAACGCTGAGCCATAGTGGTACCATGCTTTGTCGGAGAGATCTTGCATGAAGCAATCGAATCTACAATATTCGTAAGGGCGGCGGCATCATCGTCCACCGTACTTTCTACGTAATATATCCAATTTGTCGGCATTGTTGCCTTGCAGGCACGCTCCCATTGTGCACTGGTTGGAAGATCTATGATCCATCCATCCGGAATTTTCCCTTTCGTATGCCTGCGCATCATATCAAGAATTGAGTCTTCGGCAACCGCATATTTATCACCATTGGGCCACGTGGTGCCAACACCTCTCACAGCCTGATACGAAGCCGATTTATACTGCCCAGCCGATTTCATTTTGGGATTGTACGTCGCCGTTCCCCACACACCGGTGATACAGCAGTAATGGCATTCCGTTGTCAGAAACACGGACATATAGTAATCGCTTGAAAGAGTAACCTCATGCTGAAGATATTTGGCAACATTAAATTTGCCATTTCCAGCAAAGCTTGCTAGATAGTCACGTATTCCTTTCGGGTAACCCATGTAGAACTTTCCACCCGGTATCCGTCGGAATACCATCTTGGAAGTGCGATACAACGCATTGTCAGCTTTTGCCCATCCCTCTTCAGGAGCGGATGATGCGTATTCGTATGATC
>JAFXEA010000223.1 GCA_017521065.1 Kiritimatiellia bacterium
CTGCATCGAGGTTCTCAAGAAGCAGAACCAGATTCCTGCGATGGGGGCGTGTCTGAACGGCATCTCCGAAAGCATCTCCGGCGGCGGAACGTTCTCCGAGGCGCTTACGGCGTATCCCAAGATCTTCGACAACCTCTATGTCAACATGGTGAAGGCCGGTGAGGCGGGCGGTGTGCTTGAAGTCGTGCTGAACCGCTTGGCCGAGTTCGCCGAAAAGGCGCAGAAGATCAAGAACAAGGTCAAGGGTGCGATGATCTACCCCTCCGTGGTTCTTTTCGCCGCAATCGGCATCACTGCATTCCTTTTGACAACGGTCATCCCGAAGTTCAAGCAGGTGTTCTCCGACATCCTCGGCGATGCTGCGCTTCCTGCGGTCACCGAGTTCGTCATGGGCGTTTCCGACTTTGTGCAGAACAACGGTCTGCAGATCGCCGCCGGCGTAGGTGCGCTGGTCGTCATATACAAGGTCATCGGCCACACGAAGGGTGGTGCATATTTCCTTGATGTGATGCGTCTTAAAGTGCCCGTTACCGGTACGCTCGTGAAGCGTACTGCGGTTTCGCAGGTGACGCGTACGCTCGGAACGCTTCTCGCCTCCGGCGTGCCGATTCTCCAGGCTCTCCAGATTGTGCGCGACACGGCGGGCAACCGCGTGATCGCAAACGCCCTCCAGACCGTGCATGACGCCGTGAAGGAAGGTGAATCCATGACCGATCCTCTTGCAGCTTCCGGCGTGTTCCCGCCGATGGTGGTTTCGATGGTGCAGGTCGGTGAAGAGACAGGCGCCTTGGCGGATATGCTTACGCGTATCGCAAACACGTACGATGACGAGGTGGATAACGCAGTGGCTGGTCTTACGGCCGCCATCGAACCGGCGCTCATCATCTTCCTTGCTGTGGTGGTCGGTACGATTGTTATCGCAATGTTCCTCCCGATGATCAAGATCATCTCCAGCGTCTCCGGCGCCGGAGCAGGAATGTAAGGTTAGTTGTTAGTGGTTAGTAGGAGAAAGCCTGTGCGAAAGTTGCATAAATCCGGCTTTACGTTGATCGAGCTGCTTGTCGTGACGGTGGTGGTCGTCTCGTTGATGGCCATCGTGTTTAGGCTTTCCGGCATAGCTGGCGGAGCCACCGATCAGCAGGAGACAGTGTCGCGCATGCAGAAGCTGGAAAACTGCCTTTCCGGCTATTACGCGACATTCGGTTCATATCCGCCGGTCCCTCTTCAGGGAGCATCGCGCAACATCTACCGGAAGGTGGATGAAAAGCATCCTACCGTCCAGACCGATGACGATCAAATAGACGACAGTACGCTTGATCCAGATCAGGTGAAGGCTGCGTGCTTGGCGCAGCCGGTGGCGGCGATGTGCCCTCCGAAGAGCGGCATGGAAGCTGACTACAATACATTCAAGTCGGCTATTCAAAGTGCATTTGAAGCGGATATCTATAGTGAATCTGATAAGGCGCATGTTCAAAATCTGTTGTCTATGACATGGCAGTCTCTTGAAAGTCCGGGCTTTTTGAACCCATATAAAGGTGAAACCGACGCCAAGCGGCTGACCTTGTTCCGCTACGGCTTGATGTCCTTTTTGCTTCCCCGTTACCGTTTCATGCTTGACTGCGCAAAAGGCAGCAGGAGCGGCAATTCTGAGGCGTTCAACAGCTCCATTGACAACTACCGCCAGTGGACGGAGTTCAATCCGTTGCCGCCTCGCATGGATACGGGAATCGCCTATGCGTCCTGGAAGGATTTCTGCGATATCATGGGCAGTGAAGACGATTGGCAGATCGACCTTATTCCAAGTCAGGCGGCATGCGCTCGGTGGATGCCGAACCTTCAGGGGATTGTGAGTGGCCGAAGGGTCAAATTCTTCGGTATGTCGATAGGAAATGGCAGTGCGAGCGAAATCCCCGATGCAAGAAATGCGGGTTCCTTCAACCTTTATTCGGCAGGTGGTTCTCACAGCTCCGGAAACAGTGGTTATCCGCTTAATACGTTTACGGTCCGCGATGGATGGGAAAGGGATTTCTATTACTATTCCCCGGCTCCCTATCAAACCTATGTGCTGTGGTCGGCAGGTAAAGATGGACGGACATTCCCTCCGTGGGTGGACATGGAGCAGTTCAAGAAAGAACATTCCGATCAATATAATACAGCGATTCAGTGGATGGCTGATGACATTAAGTTCATGAGTACGGGAAAATAGTGGTTAGTTGTTAGTGGATAGTTGTTAGTAAAAAGGAGACAAAAATGAAAAAGAGTGGATTTACATTGGTTGAGATGCTTGTGGTTATAGGCATCATCGCTGTTCTTGCGGCGGCGTCGATGGTCGGGTATTCAAAGGTCATCAAGTCTGCGAGGCGAGCGAAGAACCAGGAACTCGTCTCCAATGCTGCGACGGCGCTTGCCCAGATACTCAACAAGGATGGCGTATGGCCAGAAGAGCTGATTGACAATAAAGAGAAGGGATTGCTCGATAAGGATACTGCGGTGGTGTTCATCCGATACAATCTTATGGGGCTTGCTTACAACCAGAAAGAAGCTAAAGGTGATGTAAGCAAATACAGGCTTATCGGAAAGGATAGATGTGGAATTGTGGATGCAGAGGCCGAAGCTGTGCTCAAAAGGTCGCCGAATGCAGCAGAGGGGACAAAGGTTCCTTCCGGCGGCACGGTTGGCAAGCATATCCTCCATTACGCCATAGACGATGACGGCGATGGCTTCACAGAAGCATCCGTGGATGGTGCCGGTGTGTTGAGAATCCGTGCATCTGCCGTTGTTTGGTCGGCTGGCCCTGATGGCGAGGTGGATTACAGCACGTTAGGCCGCAACGACGATGTGTACAGCTGGCGTCCGGCTCAGGTCAAGAAGTGATTTTCGAAAATTTTGGAGGTCGATATGAGGTTCAGCAAAAGCGGTTTTACGATAGTTGAAATGCTGGTTGTGGTCGCAATCATTGCGATACTGGCCGGTGCCATCACGATGGGTGTGAACGGAATGTTCTACAAGTCGCGTCTTGGTAGGGCAAAGTCCATGAGGGCGATGCTCCAGAGTGGTTTGGAGACGTTCTATGCCCGTACGGGGGAATGGCCTTCGCCAATCAATGATATCGCCGAGAACAATAAGGACGGAAAGGATGTAGTGCAATTGTCGGCGGCAAAAGCGGACCAGTGCTTCTATGAGATAGTGAAGATGTCTGTAGGCCCGAACGCCAAACCGGTAATTGACCCTGCAGGGTTGTTCGTCTCCCAAAACATAGATGACTATGGGTGCACCGATATCCACCGGGCTTGGGACAAAGCTGTTAAACTCAAGATCGTTTCGTCTGGAAGCCACAGGTGCAACGGAAAGTGCAAGCGAGGCATCGACTTTTCGGAGGCTTCGAAGAAAACTTCCAAAAATCGCATCATGTTAAAGAGCATGAATTTTGGCTATCAGGGACCTAATCATGGTCGCTTCTGCCGCTTCCGTTTGTACTATTATCCCAAATCAGACACGGTGAAGGTTGAGTTGCAGCCCGCGAACCAGTATTATACGAGCAGCAAGTACAGAAATGGATTTACAGATGACTAAGCGAGCATTCACACTTGTGGAACTGCTGGTGGTTGTGGGGATCATGGCCACCATGGCTACCATGTCGATCGGCAGCTATTTCGCTGTTGTGCGCGGAATGGCTGATCGTGGCGCCCTTGCCGCTGCAACCTCCGTCATATCGCTTGCTCAGGAAAGGGCGCGCATCGATCTTTCTCCAACGGTTGTCTATTTCTACAATGAAGTTGTCCAGCAAAAGGATGAAAAGAAAGGGACTGAGCTTGTTGTTGCAGGTGTTGCAATAGCTGTTCGGCGCGCTGGGCGGATCACGCGAAAGACAGGAAGCAATATCAGCGATGAGTTCGCCGACCTTGACCGTACATATGGAGTCAAGGATGGAGCGGCTTCCTTAGGTGGAGATTCGTTTAGGCTGTACAGA
>JAFXEA010000224.1 GCA_017521065.1 Kiritimatiellia bacterium
AGCCCTTCCGTGCGTCCTTTGGAAGAAGCAAATGCAGATTTGGAACAGCTAAATGCAACCATGTGCCTTAAAGGCCCATTATTAGTCGCATCTACTTTGACAAGCGCCCCGTCACACTTCCATGGTGTGATATAATCAACGCCAGTTATGGATCGAATCACTCCAGAGCAGCGAAGCAAGATAATGAGCAGGATAAGAGGCCGGGACACAAAGCCCGAGATTCTTGTCCGCAAACGGATTTTTGCCGCCGGCTGGAGATTCCGGGTCTGCGACAGACGTTTCATGGGCAGGCCGGACATAGTGGTTCCGAAAGCCAAGACCATCATCGACATCCGCGGATGTTTCTGGCACCGTCATGGATGCTCCGACTCGACAATGCCCAAAAGCAACGTGCAGTTCTGGATGGAGAAGTGGTCGAAGAACGTCAAACGCGACAAGCGCAACGAAAAAGCATGGAAGGACGAAGGCTGGAACGTAATCACGGTATGGGGCTGTGCGCTTGAAGGCATGAAGCGCGAACGGACCCTTCTTCGCATCTGTGAGTGCCTCAATGCCTGGGCTGAAGAGGCTGCGCTTGGCAAAAAGAGCCGCGTTCCCCATCGGCTCACACTTCCGCGTATGCCGTAGCGCCAGACCATCCAACGACTCATATCCAAACGTACTTTACATTTCACGCTGCCAACGGGGAATGCAACCAACACCTGACAACAAGTGCAGACGGCACGGAAATTCCCATTCCGCAGATGCCGATAGTGGCAATGCGCAGAATCACTTCAACCGCAGGTGCTTTTCGATTCCATAAGGGAAGTCTGTGGAGATATAATTCTCCACGCGGTTCCACATGAGAGAATACGACTTCGGTGAATAGAGGAATATCCACGGACAATCCTCCCGGATGATCTCCTGCGCCTTCTTCCAATCCATAGCATCATAGGCCTTGTCAAATTCCGGATTGATGTAGTTGGAATGGTTTGCGCCAGGGGACACGTTCTTTGAATGGAAGAGCTGAAGAAAGTTCTCCGGATCCGGATAGTCGCCGATCCACCCGAGGTTGAACATCTGGGTGCGGCCTTCGTTCACTGCGGTAAGAAACGCATCCCATGTCATGTAACGCGCCGCAAGCTCGATTCCCACACGATCGTAGAACGATGCCATAAGCTCCACCATCTCACGCGCATCCTGCGTTGCGCGGCCTACAGCGATCTCAAGATGCAGACGACGTCCCGTCTTCGGATCTACACCGTCAGGATATCCCGCCTCCGCAAGCAATGACTTTGCCTTCTCTTCGTTGTAGGCATAGGCGAACGGAGTTTCGAGCCTTCCCGATATCCCCGGCGGCAATGGACCGTCGCTCGGAAGGATGCGGTTGTTCAGAAAGCGTTTCCATGCAGGAAAATCAAACGCGCAATTCAATGCCTGACGCAACTTCCGGTTCGGGCCGATCACCGGATCCTTCATGTTGAAGCCGACATAGAACACAGAAAGCGAAGGAGCGCTCATGAGCGTCATTCCCTTCTCCTTCAATTCAGGAAGGAGATTGCCGTCCTTGCCGACGACCGCATCCCAGTTGTCACGGGAGACTGCGCCAAGAAAATCCAGTTCGCCGCCAAGGAACATCAGCCACTGTGTAGATACGTCATCCACCACTGGGAAACGGATTTCGTCTATCGCGACATGTTCGCGGTAGCGCTCGTTCCGGCTAAATACCATCTCATGGTTCTTGCGCCAGCTCTTGAGCCAGTACGCTCCGGACCCCGAGCCATCCTCGGCAACCACTCCGGTGAACGGCATCGCCATCAGCCACGTGAAAACATGCGACGGTTTCTTGAGCGTGATCCGAACGGTACGGCTGTCCACCGCCTCAACGGACTTCACGCCGTCCATCGTCCACATTCCGGGACTTGCGTTTGACTTGTCCGCAAGCCTGTCGAGACAACGTTTGATGTCTGCCGCTGTCACAGGCTTCCCGTTGCGGAAGTTGCGCCCTTCGGCGACCTTGAACGTGTACACAAGCCCGTCTTCACTGACAGACGGCAGTTCGCATACACACTCCTTCAATCTGTACGGACGCGCCTTGTAGTCCACCTCCAAAAGCGGCTCATAGACGAGCGCGACAGCCTCTGCAGCAAGCACATCGGCTGCACGGATCGGATCCATGCTCGCGACACGTCCGAACGGACGGCGGAATACGGTATGTCCGAATGAAGCAACAACAGCAACCGCAACAGCGCCAAAGACAACACGTCTCATGAAACCTATTCACTCCTTCCCATAAGCCGCTCCGCAAGCGACGCAAGGAACGACGTGTCGCCGGACAGCCCTTCCAATGCGGACACCGCAGCTTCAGTGTGCTCCGCCACCATGCGCTCCGTCTCAGCTTTTGAATACGGAGAGTCGTCATCAAGAAGATCGTCCTCAAACTGGAACGCAAGACCGAGATTGAGCGCGTATTCGCGAAGCCGTCCGACATCAGCCTCCGAACCGCCGCCTGCATACGCCCCCATGACCGCTGCGGCGATGAAGAGATCTGCCGTCTTGTGGCGATAGATGAAATCCACATCATCGCCATCGAGGTCCTCCACCTGTCCGCGCACAACACCGACGCCCGCTTCGGCAAGCTCTGCAACTATGCGATCCGCGTTCTTCGGAGATTGCGCCGCCGCCCGAAACGCAAGCGACTGAAGCGCATCGCCCGCAAGGACTGCGTTCGCTTCGCCGAACTTCGTCCAGACCGTAGGCTGTCCGCGACGTTCGGTGTCATTGTCCATCGAGGGAAGATCGTCATGCACAAGCGTATAGCTGTGCAGCAGTTCTATCGCGCAGGCGGGGCAAACGGCATCCTCAGCCTTGCCTCCGACGGCGACAGCCGCCGCAAGGCATATCTGCGGACGCACCCGCTTTCCGCCGGACATCACCGCATGGCGCATCGCATCAAAAAGAACCGCAGGCCGCACACCCGACAGCAGTTCCTCAAGCTTTCTTTCGATCAAGTTTTTCATTCTCACACCTCTTTTGCGCCGTACGCATTATGTTCAACGCATCTCCTCAAGCTCTGCGGCGATATCCGCCACCAGCTGATAGTCCTTACCTCCGCGAGTCTTGGGTTTCGTCCCAAGCTTCACCAGCTTTGCGGCGGCCTTTGCGATGCTGCGTCCACCGGGCGCATCCACCAATGCATTCCGTGCAGCGTCATATTTCGCCTTCATGGAATCGAACGCGGTTCCGACCTCCAGGAAATCCTTTATGAAGCCGTTCGCCCGATTGAGCAGTTCCTCTGCCGCCCGGGCGACATCCTGCCTGTTCTTCTCAGACCGCTCAACGCTCCACATCATCTCGATCAGGCGAACCACCGGAACTACGCTCGTAGCGTTCACGAACACTACATTCTTCCGCCGCGCATAGTCGCGCAGCAGTTCCTTCCCTCCACTGACCGATATCTGCGCTTTCATGGCAATCATGTACACCTCTTCAAGCGGAACGTACATGAGCACCGTCGGGAATGCATTCGGCACAGACGCTTGATATTCCGCAGAGCCGATCTCGTCCACATGCTTGCGCACCGAATCTACAAGCCGATCAAGAAACGCTTTCCGTTCTTCAAGCGTCGTTGCAGCGTGATATTCCACCGCGGAATCGATGGTCGCCTTCGAATCGATTATGAGAGACCTTTCACCAGGCATCTTTATCACAACATCAGTGCGCTTGCTCCGTCTGCCGGACGCATCCTCAAAAGTCTCCTGATACGTGTAATCAACAGTCTCCGTGAACCCTGCAAGCTCAAGAACTCGCTTGAGCTGGATCTCCCCCCACTCACCGGAAAACTGTGCGTCGCCCCTTATCGCATCGGCAAGATTGTTCGCCTGCGCTGTGACGGCATTAGTCTGCGCCACAAGACTTTCTATCTTGCTCTTCAGCTCGACATTCCGTTCAGCCGTGGCGATGTCGCTATCTTCGATCTTTTTCCTGAACTCCTTTATGTTCTCAAGAAGCGGATTTACAATCCCTTTCAGCTGCTCGGAACCTTCAGCCTTCAGCTTCTCGCTGCGCTCTTCGAGGATCTTCTGCGCAAGAGCCTTGAATTGGGTCTCGCCTTGTGCACGGATCTCCTCATAGTGGCGCTGCATATCCTCAATGCGTCGGCGTTCGGACTCAACCTCCGCCGACCTACGTGCAGCCTCTGCTTCGGCGGCGGCGAGCTTCAAGCGCATTTCAGACTCAATCTCACCGGTTTTCCGTACGGTCTCCAGTTCCGCACCGGCGAGCTTAGATCTCATTACGCAATACACGGCCAGCGCAGCGATCAATGCACCAACAACCCCTGATAGCAAAGCAATCATCTACCTCTCCCCCTTCAGCCTCACTTACGGATCGGTTATCTCAGGAAACTGCTTCTTGATGCGCATACGCATCCAGAGTCGCACCTCAACAGGATGGGTGCGGAAGAGCGCGCCCCAATTCTCCTCCATCTCATCTCCATGCTTGAGACGGAACGCGAGCAGATCTTCTCCGGCATTCCTGAAATCGCTCTCCGCATGGCCTGCGGTGGAAAGCGTGACGAACCGAAGAGCAAGCTTAGCATGTTCAACCACAAGCTGCATCCCGCGCACACGCCTGCGTTCCGCGTCTGACAGCCCGTCCTTTGCCAACGCCCGTGCAATCACGGCAAGGTCCCCATCCAGATCGGCCTCCGTATGTCCGGCAAACGCAGAGCCGGAAAGAAGACTATCATCCAACGCCTTGATCTTGCGTCCACCGCTTTTCTTGACAATCTCAAGCCTTGCAGCCTCACCGCGTTCGCGCGCTCTGCGGTAGTACTCGCCCATCTCAGGCGCCGCCGCGCCAAACTGCGAAAGGAACTCCGCCTCCACCACTGCAAAGTCAAGATTCGGTTCGGCAATGGCACGCGCAATCACGTACCGCTCGAAATCCATGAGCCGTCCGCGTTTCCAGTTATCCTCGTCAATCCCCATCATACCTTGCTTATAGTTTGCCTTGTAATCCTCAAACAGGAACCTCTCCAGTCCTCTCGGCATCGCGCATCCGTAACAAAGATAATTAGGGCGTACAAAATATCGTTTCATTCCACGCTTGACCCACTCATCAATGAGCGGTGTGGAATCCTCATATATTGACGGAACTATACCTCCAACGAAATTATCGGGATACTCAATTTTCTCTCGACGCGTAGGAAGACGCCAGTTGGCGTAGATATAGGCCACCAGCTGGACATCCGGACGGTACTTCCTGGCCTTCGAGATAAGGATGTTCCAAAACTTCACATGTCGATCGGACTTGTGTGCCTTGAAGTTCTCATCCGGAAGATCCACATCCCAACTGCAACACTTCTCACAACGGCAATGATTGCCGGAATCGTTCGGGCTGACATTGAGAAAGAGATTCGTGCCGCTTGCGAGCCATTCAGATATTATCTGATTCTGGACGGCAGGGTTGGACAAGCAAAGCTGCACTCGTTCTCCATCGTACTTAGGGCCCTTGGGATTGCCACGGACACCTTTTTCATCCAGCGCAAGATACTCTGGGTGGGAATGTATGTATTTTGGGTTCCAATTCACGAACGCATGCGCATACCAGAACTTATTGCGCGTCTGATGACGTTGACGGAGCATCCACATCACATCGTCCTTTGCCCGCTTCATTGCGGTCTCTGAAGAAATGCGCAGCGGACCGGGCGTAGCCTTTTCCCACTTCTCCTTCCATGCAAATGTGCGGTCCTTGGCTCGGAAGTTGCTAAGCTCGAGCGGAGGGAAGAACGAGTAATTCCAGTTCGATGGAACCTTCACGGCTTTCATGTTTTTGTAGATGATGCCGTCATCACCGGAACGAACCCATTTGACGCCCAACACCTTTTCAAGAAATCCATACATTGCAAAGAGCGAACCATGCCTAGCCTTGATGCGCTTCTTGCCTTTTTCGGGCTTGCCGTCATCTCCCCAGAAATACACGGCATTTGAAGTCAGTTCAGCAAGCGATGTCCACTCAGGCGCATCCTTGCCGTCTGGAGCCTTGCTACCGATAAAAAAAGCGAACCCATCCTTGGAAGGACGCCTCTCTCCCGCAATCAGCAGAAGATGCTTCTCCAACTCTTCCGCCGCAAGCTTGTGCGTTGGAT
>JAFXEA010000225.1 GCA_017521065.1 Kiritimatiellia bacterium
AAAATGGCACAGATAAGTTTCAGAATGGATGACGACTTGAAGATGTCTGCGGAGGACACTTTCAAGTCTATGGGCATGACAATGTCAACCGCAATCACTATTTTTATCACTCAAACAGTACGTGATGGTCAATTCCCCTTCGTAATCAAATCGGATCCGTTCTATTCGCCCTCCAACATGTCCGTATTGCGTCGCCGCGCAAACGATATGGACGCCGGACGCAATGTTGTTGAACACGACTTGATTCCCGATGGAGAACTCGTCCATGCGTAAGACTTGGCATGAAGAGGCCTGGGACGAATATCTCGCTTGGCAAAGCGAAGACAAGAAAACGCTCAGACGCATACACCAGTTGCTCCAGAGCATTGATCGCAACGGCTACGAATGCATCGGACGCCCCGAACCGCTGCGCCATGATTTGACGGGATGGTGGAGCGTCCGTATCAATGAGACCGACCGGCTTGTTTTTCGCATAGTAGAGGATTGCGTAGAAATCCTTGCCTGCAAGGGGCATTACGACTGATTAAAGGGGCATTGCGATGATTGTTGGCAAAGACCAAAAACTGCTGGAGTTCTTTAGAATCGGGTAGCGTTTTACCTAAAAATCGCAGTTGAAGTCAAGGCGGGCACTCCGTGGCGCAGGGAGGCGTTTCTGGCAGACTTCTCGCGCCACCTTGCGCGGCAAATCTTCTGCGGATTCCCCCGCTCATTCCACGTTCACGATTCCGCGGCATTTGGGATAGGACTTGCATCCGTAGAACGACTTGCCGTCGCCCCTGCGCTTGCGAAGTACCATCTCGCCGCCGCAATACGGGCAGCGCGGCGTATCGCCTTCACGCACCGCCGAATGACTCTTCTTCAGATTGTCAACGTGGCCCTTAATCTGACCTTCGCTCAACGTCCCCTGCCACTCGACAATGGCGGACGCGACCTCGCCGACCTGCTCGGCCTTGATGATCGGGCGGTTAACCGACCGAATGTATTCCGCGGCGCGCCTCGAATAGACCACCCCTTCAGGCATCTTTGTCTTGAACGTGCAATCGCCGGTGAACGCCACGACACCGTGAAAATACGATTTGTCGATTCCGAGGTTGTCCGCGAGCGCGCAGACGTGCCTGTAGTTCTGGCGCATCGGATTCTGGAACCGACTCTTTTTCCGGTAGATCGACTGCGTCCACTCGGAACTCTTCTCGTCGCCGAATATCCATCCCGCGTATGTCTTCGTCTCCACGACGAATATGCCGTACTGCGACACGACGATATGGTCGATCTGCGTCGTCGTCCCGTCCGGCAACGGAAGGTAGACGTCGTTCAGAATCCGGTACTCGTCCGGCAGCCCCTTTCTCAGCCGCCCCGCGACCAGCTTCTCCCCGCGCTTGCCCTTCTGCTTCGGGCTGTTCCACCACAGCAGAAATATCCGAAACACAATCACGAGTCCGAACGCGCAACCAAGCATCCTGAATATCGGCTTAAACGATTCCACCATCTCGTTCATTCCGCACTACTCCTTCCAATTGCGACTCCCCTCCGCCGCGGGCTTACCACCGGATTTATATAAATGCGGTGGTAGCGCGCAGGCGACCTTCTTCGCCGGCGAATTCAATCCCACCTTCGCCCTCTGCATCTTTTGCATTGCCGCGAGCCGTCTCGTTTTTACAAGTCCCATACCATCATTCCATGTAGCCGTTACTGTATCAATCAAGCTGTATCAATGAGTTTTGGCCCTTTTGGAGTCCGCGACTCATCAAGACTCGTACTGCTCCAGTTTGATGCGGAGCAGTTCGAGGTCCTTAGGGTCCGGTATGCGCTGGGGCGTGTCCTTCTGGACCCAATTCGCTACCTGCTTCTCGTTAAGGAGCCGGAACTGCGCGTCGCGCATGCTGCCGCATTTACAGAACCATCCGGCGACGACAAGAATCGGCTTCACATAATACGACCTGCCGGTCAATTCGAAGAAAAGCTTATTTGCAGCTTTTGCAAGGCTGCTCACCTCCTTCACGGTATCGTCCCTGATCGCTTGGCCCATCTTGTAGAGACGTCCGTCCGTGTACTCAATCTCGGGAGAGCCCTTCTCTGGCTTACGCCACGCCTTGGTCTCGACAAGATATACACCATTGGGCCCGATGAGCACGTGGTCGAGGTTGAATGTCCGCCCACCCTTCTTAATCACCACGTCATGAAACACGTCGTAGCCCAATGGCCTCATGTCCTTTTCCAGCGTTTGGCCGACATACTGCTCTCCGTTCTCGCCTAACCGCCAAGTCTTAACACCGCGTCTAATCTTAAGCACCCTGAACCACAACCAACAAATCGCGGCAAGAAACAGCAAAACCAACAACCAAACGGGCAGCACAATGCCAAGTGTCTGGTAAAGCACAACAAGCAGAAGCGCTGCCATGCATGACAGAACCGGAACGACGGTATCCGTCTCCTTGTCCACAATCGTGCGCCACCGTTCCCCTGCCGATTGACCTGGTCGCCGGCGAATCTTCGTCACCTCAAAAGGCATCCTCAGTTTTTCATCTTTCATTTTTCTCGTCTCTCCTTTCCAAACGGGAATTCAGCC
>JAFXEA010000226.1 GCA_017521065.1 Kiritimatiellia bacterium
AACGTCTTACGCAACCCACCCTGCTCTTTGCATTCTCGTCAAGTGCAGCCATGAAGAACCCAGAGTCCCCTTTTGCGTCTTCGTTGCCTCTGCCGCGCAGGAAGAACACAGGCTTGCCGCCGGATTGGACGAGAAGATCCCTGTTGGAAAGCTTCTCCTCAAGCATCGTTTTCGTCGCATCGCCCCAAAATCTCGTCTCGCTCCAGCTTGGATGAGTAAGAGCGGCATCAAGAAATCCAACGCCAACCGCCTTGACTCGCACATCGAGGAGCCCGGCGTAATAGGCTATCTTGCCACCCTCGTGAGCTCCTGCCATGCCGATGCGTTCCTTGTCGACGCGCCCATCCATAGCCGCAAAGTCCACCAACAGCCGCGCATTGTGAGCAAGCCGCCCCATTCCAAACCATCCGGATAAACTCTTGTCCGAAAGTCCGCAATTCGACGAAACCGTAACATACCCACGCTTTGCAAGGTCTGAAGCAAACGTCACGCCGTCCTGCGGTTTCACCTCGAACATCGATTCAGGGTTCTCAAGCGTCACCACGACGGCGGGCAGCTTACCCCTCGCACCTTTCGGCACCGTGACTAGAACCGATTGAAACGAATTAGGACCGTTCGCTTGACGCCAGGTCTCAAGCGTGAAGCCGCCCATATCTTCTGACTTCACCCTATCCGCCTTGCGCTCAAACACAAACCCCTCAGGCACGGCAAATCGACGCCCCCACGCCTCCCCGTTCGGGAATTTCGCCGCCATTAGCGCCATGAGCGAACATACGTAGGCCAAGGCCGTGACTGGTACCTTCATCCTCTTTTTCATTTTCTTTTCCCCTGCATTCAGAACTTCTCGTCCTTTGCGAGCTGACGGATGCGAATATTGCGGAAATACGGGCTTGCTCCGCCATGACGTCCCTGAAAGCCTATCGCGCCATGCTTCGGAAGCCCGGCAAGCGGCTTCGAGAGCCATGGCTTTATGTCCGTTCCGTCCGGATTCGTCTTCGCGCTCGTGTAGCGGGAAAGATCTTCGTCAACAGTCACGACGCCGTTTACGGATACCTTCACATGATCGCCGCGAGCCCAGATCGTCATGCGGTTCCACTCGCCTGCGGGCTTTCCGCAACTCTTCTCCGGTCCGACATGACCGTAAAGCCCGCCGTTCTTCAGCCTCGGAGGGTCGTTTTTCCACTTGTCCGCATAGTCGTCGAGAAGCTGCACCTCCACCGAATTGGGGATCCAGTGCCCGACATCGCTCGCATAGATTATGACGCCCGAGTTCGCCGCCGGATCAAGTTTGTACTCGAGGTCGAGAACGAAATCGGAATAATCGCCCTTGAGCCAAAGCGCACTGTCCTTGCTGGCGGTCAGCACGCCATCCCCTGAGAGCGTCCATACGCCCTTCTCGAAGACGGCAGAATCTTCAAGAGGCGAGGCGATGGGGCTGATCCAGCCGAGTTCCGATGAACAGTATCCGCCACAGAACGAACATCCATAGAACACGACGGCTGCAGAAAGCACAATCGAACCATTTATCATCTTTTTCATTTTATTTCCTTTATTTGTCATTTAACATTCGCTTCCGTACCATGCGGTCGTTGCCGACACTCAACGAAAAGTGACGGTAAATCCTTGCATACTTAAGAAACGCTTCAAAATAGCCTTATCCTGATTCTCGATGCCAGATGTAAACACGATGCGCATCTCGGAATCTGTCTCAGCGGTCTTGAACCTGATTGTCTGTTCGCCGCCCCCTGACGACTCTCCGACAAGTGCTCCGCCGACATACACCCCAAGACTACCGCCCGTAACATTGAACGTCAGTTCATATTGACAGGCTAAAGTCACCCGCCCAGCAACCATCCCGTCAATCATGAGCAAACCGCCGGTCGCATTGGTCGTCACCGTCGGAGAAGCGTACTCTATCCGGAAACGACGGCCAAGTTCTCCCATGAACACCGGAAGCCAGTCATACTCCACCGCACCGGCATCGACCATGCGGTTGAGGACACGCGGCGCACCGTAGATGTCTTCATCCGCAATACTCCGCGACATGATAGAGTTGTTGCCGAAATCTATCGCCACGCTTCCCGAATGAAGCCTGTAGTCTTCATCCAGCCTGATGGCTTCCGCCGATTGCCCCACAAGGCAATTGCTGCTGTTTTCCATGCTGATGGATGCATCGGCGAATATGCAGTTCGTCGCATACATGGTACCGTCCCAGGACAGATCGCTTGACGAGAAGACGCTGTTGAGCACGGGGCCCGGCGCCAGTTTCGCCATTGTGGAAGTGTTTCCGTCGTACTTCCTGTTCCCTGCGCCTATCGTACACGACTCTATGCTCCGTGGAGACCCAAACATGCTTTCGCCCCTGTTGCCGTCGATCACACAGCAGAAGTACGAGCAGTTGGCGCCCGCAGTAAAAGCGTTGCGTGAATGGTAACCGTCCCCTGCGCCTCCGAAATTACCGACAATGAAGCAGCGACTCACCTTGGCGTAGGTCAAGGTGCCGACATGGCTGCAGTTGTTTGAGATCATGCAGTCTTCAACCGTCGCTCCAAGAAGGTTTTCAGCTCTGAACGCTGCACCATAGCTGTCGATGACGTCATTGTTCACCGCATCCGTTCCCGTATGCCCTCCTGTCAGCGTGAAGCCGCGCAGTACGGCTCCGTCCCGAGCGAAAACGCATCTCACAGCTCCGGGACCGTTGCCATACCCGTTTGCGTCCGCCCCGGTCGCCGGAGCGCCGACGATGATCGTCCTGTCGCGCCGACCGCTCGCCACGATCGTGACATTTTCCGGAATTATCACGCGGGTGAGCGTACGTGCGTCCTCATGATGCTTTTCCGCCCCTTCCGCCGCGCCATACGTGCCTTCCGCCACATGGATGACGTCTCCGCTCAGGGCGCTCGATGTCGCATCGCGTATTGTCCTGAAGGGATGCTCCTTTGAACCGTCGTTTACGGTGTCTACAGTATTGCAATCGACATAGCGGTCATGTCCGCGAACGACAACAGTGCCCTGAAGTATCTGATCTGTCGCCGTCCCTCCATCTCCATACGTACCGTCGGGCATCTTCCTATTGCCAACAGTGAGCGAAGAAACCGTGACCGTTGCACCAGCGGGGAGGGAGAACTCAGCATCCGAGCCGAGCGTCAAAGCCACTGCGTCATACGCGAACGGCGCGTGGTCGCCAGTGCAGGCCATCTTTCCAAGAACGGTGAGATTGCGGCATCCCGCGAACGCGCCGGCTTTGGTGGATGCGTTCGTGAACGACCCGCCCGTGCCCACATAAATATTCGGCACGTTCGGAAACGATGCCGTACCTGACACGCGGAAATCTCCATTTGAAATTATGAGATCGCCGGTCGTTGTCGATCTGCGCACCGAAAAGTCCTGGAAGAACCCAGCGGCAGTGTAAGCGGGATCGACATCCATCACAAGCGTAATCTTGCCGAACAGCGCAAGCTTATTCACCAGAGACCCTGCAATTCGCTCTTTCTCGCACCCTTTTATCCGCACCGTCGCAGGTTCATCCTCAGATGTAAAGCATAGGCCGGGCGAACCAGTCTCTGACGGATTCGGGCCACCCCAGCTGATGCCGAGAATCGTCTGGTCGTTTCCGTTGAGATGTGTATAAGCGCAACCGCCACTACTGTTCCTGTAGTAGAACAACGTGTTTGGGAATGCATCAACGGCCTTCAGGTCGATATTTGCATCGCGAATCTCGGCACGGTAAAGGACATTGGACGAAGACTGGAATTCAATCGTTCCGCTCGCGCCGCTTCTGCATCCAAAATAGGAATTCACGCTGCCTGTGGCAATGTACGGTCCTTTGAATATCATCCTGCCTTTCGGCACAAGATGCAGGTGTGCTCCATTGGTGATGCCCTTCTCGAAAATGACAGTCGGGGACGAGACCAGAGCCGGAGACGTCGAATCGAATATATACGACTGCCCATTGAACGAGACGCGCCCCTTCACCGTCACTTCAGGACACAGCGGCAATATGGAATTCTGCTTTGCGGCAGGGTATGCGCCCGGGCTCATGTAGTCTTGACAGTCTGCGGCAAACTGCATTATCAGGTCGTTCGGAACCACCGCGCAGTTCATGAAGATGTGCGCCGTGCTGATTGCGCCCGTAATCGCTCCCGTTCCGGCGCATCCGTCGGCATCGAGGCGGAACACCGCGTTCGATACGAGAGTGCCGCCCGTGTACGTGTTGTCGGGATTGGAGAACGCCACGGTTCCACCTCCCTCGATGATGGCAGGGCCCGTGCCGGAGATAAGCCCCGAATAGACGTTCGTCGTTCCCGCCGCAGTCGTGAATATCGTCGGTTCCGTCATCACATAGGGATTCGGATCAACCGACCCCCATGCGGCACCAATAGATGCCGCAAATACGATTATCACCATGCATTCACGACGGACCTTTGATATGCATCTTGCAATCTCATTCATGGTTATCATCTCCTTGGACAAGTTGTGGAAGATGCGGCAATTATAGAACAACAGGGTCGGAAAAATGTTTTTCAAATTATTTTTCGCACAATTGAAACATTTTACAAAAGGCATCCTATTTGGAATCCAAATATCTTGAACGATAGGATATTTGCATATAACCTTCCTAAACCTTTTCGTGTACTTTCGTGACGGCATAGCCGTTTCGTATCTGTTGCGGCGACAAAAGCCGTAGGCTTAGACGAGACAATTTGCTTTGAGTGACGCGGCACGCGTCTAACTCAATTGCGAATTGGCTCGTCATAAATCGCGTTAGCGATTTGCCGCAACAACAGCTTTCGTGGTCGCGCCTTTAGGCGCAATACAAAAAACCAGAAACACACCTCTCCACGGCCCCCCACCCTCATCTCCACATCCTACACCGTTTTCGACACCCAATAAGCGGCAAGATTTTATATAGCCGCATCTTTATCTGAAAGCCGTTATTAGAAGCGAGAGAGCCGAAGTGAATTCTAATTCTCCATAAGTATCAATTGGGATAATTACTGAACTGGATTTGGATACAATCACATTTTTCGATGGAATAATGTGGTTACGAATCACATTTTTCGATGGAATAATGTGACTACAAATCACATTTTCCTATGGAATAATTCTATATCCATATGCTACAATATGCGCCGAAGAGGGAAATATGCAAAGAGACGTCTACAAGAAAATCATCTCCTGGAACAACAGCCGCAAACGTAAGCCACTCATTCTCATGGGGGCAAGGCAGGTCGGGAAAACCTGGCTGATGGATGCGTTCGCCAACGAATTCTATCCAGACTCACATGTCAAGATCGATCTTCAGAGAGATGACTTGCTGAGAGAGCGGATCGACCGCTCGAACATCGACCCCAAAACAATTATCGATCTTATTCAGATGTCAACAGGGAAACATATCATTCCAGGAAAGACACTTCTGCTCATCGATGAAATACAGGAATCACATAAGGCACTGAACTCCCTGAAATACTTCAATCAGGAGATGCCTGAACTCGCCATAATCGTTGCAGGATCACTGCTCGGCCTCGCAATGGGAAAATCGAGCGAAACCCGCAAAGGGAAGCAGAGAGGTTCCTTTCCTGTCGGAAAAGTAAGTTTCCTCGACGTTCATCCCATGTCCTTCACTGAATTTGTCCGTGCGATAGACAACCCGTTCCGCTTGAAAGCCCTTGAAAACGGAGACTGGAAACTTATAGAGTCGCAGCAGGAAGACTACAAGAACCTTCTCCGAAAATATCTTTTCATCGGGGGGATGCCTGAAGCCGTCTCCAATTTCACCGAGAATCAGGATTTCATGGAAGTACGCAGGACTCAGAATGAGATACTCGCAGCTTACGATGCCGATTTCGTAAAGCACGCTCCGCCGGAACTCCTTGCAAAAATACGGCTGCTTTGGAAGAACATCCCGGCACAGCTTGCGAAGGATAACAAGAAATTCATCTATACCGCCCTCAAAAGCGGTGCGCGTGCGCGCGAATACGAATCAGCCCTCAACTGGCTCGACGATGCAGGGATGATACATCAGATATTCCGAGCCGCACCGCCGCGACTGCCGCTTGCTTCATACCAGGATTTCTCCGCCTTCAAGCTGTATATGCACGACGTAGGGCTCCTTGGCGCAATGTCCGTCACCACGCCCCAAATGCTTCTTGACCACAACGCGCTTTTCACAAACTTCAAAGGAGCCCTTGCGGAGCAATTTGTTCTTCAAGAACTTGTATCAGAAGGAATCGCGCCAAACTACTGGACATCCGATTCCGGGAATGCCGAAGTTGAATTCGTGATCCAGGGCACAACCGCCGTATTTCCCGTCGAAGCAAAGGCCGGTATCAACACCAAGGCAAAAAGTCTCAAAATTTTCAGGGAACTTTTCAATCCTCCATATGCAATCCGTACATCCTTGCAGCCTCATCATGACGGCGCGGACGTAAAAGATATTCCTCTATATGCATTTGGGCGACATATAGTAAATTTAACCTAAATTCGGCAGTTGGACGAGTTCTTTTTTAACGCAGAGGCGCAGAGTTTTACCTTGTCACGAAGTTCCTCATCAATCAAGCAGAACTACGGGGCTAAACAGCCCCGCCCATCACTTTGCGGCGCGATCAAATACCACACACGAGTACAAAGGCAAATTAATAAGTTCATCTCCTTGTGGCTATAATTACCCCCATTTATAGCCATTACATGGCTATTTTTGACCCCAACTATAGCAAACCACCACCCAAAATTTCGCAATCCCCCACACTATATCTGGAGTTTACCCATTTTTTCTCGTACCGTCGATCCATGCAGTGCTTGCCCCGAATCTGTGGGCAGTACCGACCCAACCGTACTCCCGGCACGAAAAGTGGTGTTGGCGCTTGCGTGCG